>NZ_CP090975.1:1695000-1989117 GCF_021513215.1 Suttonella sp. R2A3
GAAAGCGTAATAGCTCACTAGTCGAGTCGTCCTGCGCGGAAGATTTACCGGGGCTAAATCATATACCGAAGCTGCGGATGCGTGTTTACACGCATGGTAGGGGAGCGTTGTGTAGGCTGATGAAGGTGTGTTGAGAAGCATGCTGGAGGTATCACAAGTGCGAATGCTGACATGAGTAACGATAATGCGGGTGAAAAACCCGCACACCGAAAACCCAAGGTTTCCTGCGCAACGCTAATCGGCGCAGGGTAAGTCGGCCCCTAAGGCGAGGCGGAAACGCGTAGTCGATGGGAAACAGGTTAATATTCCTGTACTGTTAATAACTGCGATGGGGGGACGGAGAAAGCTAGACTATCACACTGTTGGATGTGTGTTTAAGCGTGTAGGCTGAGATCTTAGGCAAATCCGGGATCTTAAGGCTGAGGCGTGATGACGAGTCTCTACGGAGACGAAGTAGTTGATGCTATGCTTCCAGGAAAAGCCTCTAAGCTTCAGGTTATTGACAACCGTACCCCAAACCGACACAGGTGGGTGGGATGAGAATTCTAAGGTGCTTGAGAGAACTCGGGTAAAGGAACTCGGCAAAATGATACCGTAACTTCGGGAGAAGGTATGCCCTTTGATGTGAAGGACTTGCTCCGTAAGCATTGGAGGGTCGCAGAGAATAGGCCGCTGCGACTGTTTATCAAAAACACAGCACTGTGCAAACACGTAAGTGGACGTATACGGTGTGACGCCTGCCCGGTGCCGGAAGGTTAAATGATGGGGTGAGAGCTCTTGATTGAAGCCCCGGTAAACGGCGGCCGTAACTATAACGGTCCTAAGGTAGCGAAATTCCTTGTCGGGTAAGTTCCGACCTGCACGAATGGCGTAACGATGGCGGCGCTGTCTCTACCCGAGACTCAGTGAAGTTGAAATCGCAGTGAAGATGCTGTGTACCCGCGGCAAGACGGAAAGACCCCGTGAACCTTCACTACAGCTTGACACTGAACATTGACCTTACTTGTATAGGATAGGTGGGAGGCTATGAAACCGAGACGCTAGTTTTGGTGGAGCCATCCTTGAAATACCACCCTGGTAATGTTGATGTTCTAACGTAGGTCCTGAAACGGGATTGCAGACAGTGTCTGGTGGGTAGTTTGACTGGGGCGGTCTCCTCCTAAAGAGTAACGGAGGAGTGCGAAGGTGGGCTCGGTGCGGTCGGAAATCGCACCAAGAGTGCAAAGGCAGAAGCCCGCTTAACTGCGAGACATACAAGTCGAGCAGATACGAAAGTAGGTCTTAGTGATCCGGTGGTTCCGAATGGAAGGGCCATCGCTCAACGGATAAAAGGTACTCCGGGGATAACAGGCTGATTCCTCCCAAGAGTCCATATCGACGGAGGAGTTTGGCACCTCGATGTCGGCTCATCACATCCTGGGGCTGTAGCAGGTCCCAAGGGTATGGCTGTTCGCCATTTAAAGTGGTACGCGAGCTGGGTTCAGAACGTCGTGAGACAGTTCGGTCCCTATCTGCCGTGGGCGTTGGAGATTTGAAGGAAGCTGTTCTTAGTACGAGAGGACCGGAATGGACGAACCTCTGGTGTACCGGTTGTGATGCCAATTGCATTGCCGGGTAGCTATGTTCGGAAGGGATAACCGCTGAAAGCATCTAAGCGGGAAGCCCCTCCTAAGATAAGATCTCCCTAACGCTATAAGCGTTCTCAAGGTCCGTTGAAGACGACGACGTTGATAGGTCGCCTGTGGAAGTGTGGTAACACATGAAGCTAAGCGATACTAATTGACCGTGAGGCTTGATCATACAACGCTCAAGTTATCTTAAGACGATTTAGAAGAGATATTGAATGTTTCTTGAGTACTGGATGGGAAAACGGAGCTAAGGCTCTATATCCAGTACTGACAACCGGTTTTCCTGATGGCCATAGAGCTGTGGTCCCACCTGAATCCATGCCGAACTCAGTAGTGAAACGCAGCATCGCCGATGGTAGTGTGGGGTCTCCCCATGTGAGAGTAGGTCACCATCAGGGTTTAACACAAGCCCCTAGTAGCAATACTAGGGGCTTTTTTAATGCCTGAGATAAAGATATTTACTGTGCCTTTTACCGTGGTTTCGTAAGAATTGTTTAATAGGTGATACTTCAATCAGTAGCAATAATGGTTCGCTAAAATACTCTTTTCTTTAGCGAATTAATATTAAGGATTGAGAGCGTTGTTTTCGTGCTTAAAAAGCTAGACAGGGCGGGCTAAAACACGTATGATACGCCCCTTCAATTCGCGGAGGGATGGCAGAGCGGTTGAATGCACCGGTCTTGAAAACCGGCAAGGGTTAACGCCCTTCCAGGGTTCGAATCCCTGTCCCTCCGCCACTTCTATTCGGCTGCTTTTAAGGCAGCTTTTTTATTGCCTGCTGATCTGTGCGATTTTCTTAGATCGAAGATGATGTTCGTCGTTGATAACGATATAATGAGCCTTTGTATGATATTGAGGCGTTAAGTGGACGAACAACGGGTTAAGGAATCGCCGAAATCGCGCGAGGCGGAACAAGCAGTTATTGGCGGCTTGCTGATCGATAATGAAGCTTGGGAACGGGTTGCTGATCGCGTACAAGCGAGCGATTTCTTCTATCAAAACCATCGTGTGATCTTTAAAGCGATGGTGTCTTTAGCCAATAAGGGGCAGCCATTTGATGTGGTGACGATTCCTGAGGCGTTGCGCATCCATGATGAGCTGGAAACCGCTGGTGGCCTTGAATATTTGCGCGAGCTGGGCATAGAGACTCCGAGTGCGATTAATGTGGTCGCTTATGCTGATATCGTGCGTGAGCGCGCGGTACTTCGACAATTAATTGCCACTTCAGGCGAGATTGCCAACAGTGCCTATTTCCCGGAGGGACGGGATGTTAAAACCTTGCTCGACAACGCTGAACAGCGTGTGTTCGCGATTGCCGATCAGTTTGAGAAAAACGATCGTGAGGGCTTCCAACCGATAAAAAATGTGGCCGCGGAAACGGTGACGTATGTTATGGAGCTTGCCAAGCGTGGCGGGAATCCGGTAACCGGGATTCCAACAGGCTTTACTGATTTAGACGAACAAACCGCGGGTTTGCAGCCGGGGGATTTGGTGATTGTTGCCGGACGCCCGTCGATGGGGAAAACCACCTTTGCGATGAATATTGCGGAAAACGTCGCGCTAGAAACCAATAAGCCGGTCGCGATCTTTGCCCTTGAGATGCCGGCACGTTCATTGGTGCTGCGTATGATGGCCTCGTTAGGCAAGATTGAGTCATCGAAGCTGCGGGTGGGTAAAATGGATAGCCAGATGCTGGATAAGATGGCCTCGGTGGCTAGCCAAATCAGTCATGCACCGATTTTTATTGACGACAGCTCAAACTTATCGCCCACAGAACTGCGCGCACGCTGCCGTCGTCTGCAGCGCGATGAAGGGCAGTTGGGACTGGTGGTAATCGATTATCTGCAGTTGATGCAGCTGCCGGATTCTTCAGAGAACCGGGCGACGCAAATTTCCGATATTTCGCGTGCTTTGAAGTTGCTCGCGAAAGAGCTTGATGTGCCGGTGATTGCTCTGTCTCAGCTTAACCGTTCACTCGAATCGCGCCCCAATAAGCGCCCGATTATGTCGGATATTCGTGAATCAGGGGCGATTGAGCAGGATGCGGATGTGATCATGTTTGTTTATCGTGATGAAGTCTATGACGAAAACAGCAAACAACAGGGGATTGCAGAGATTATCATTGGTAAGCAGCGTAACGGGCCAATCGGTACAGTACACCTCGCCTTTATTGGGCAATACACCTGTTTTGATAACTTGTCGCCGGATTATCACCTTTATCAACATGATGATGGGGAATAGCGCGAATGCGGCCTTTGGTTAAAGTTATTGATCTAAGTGCGTTGCGCCATAATCTGGCACATTTACAAACAATCGCTGGCAATGCGCAGGTGATGGCGGTGATTAAAGCTAATGCCTATGGTCACGGTGTTGAGGCGGTGTTGCCAGCATTAAGTGAGGCCAAGCAATTTGGCGTGGCATGCATCGAAGAAGCCCTAGAGCTGCGCGCATTAGGGGTTAAACAGCCGATTACCCTGCTTGAAGGGGTGTTTTCACCTGATGAGCTGGCTGTGTGCGTTCGCGAGGCGTTAACCGTGATCGTTCATAATCAAACCCAACTTGCTTGGTTGGCAGAGCAGCCACAATATCATCTTTCGGCGTGGTTGAAAATTGATAGCGGGATGAGCCGACTAGGGTTCCAAGCGCGTGAAGCAGCTGAAGCGATCGCTGCGGCACAGGCACTCAAACATATTGACTGGCTTGGGCTCGCCACACATTTTGCCTGTGCCGATGAACCCGATAATGATTATAGTGAGCAACAGTGGGCGCAATTTAGTGCGATCGCGTTACCTTCTGGCTGGCAGCGTTGTGCAGCAAATTCCGCTGCTTTATTGCGTCTGCCGCACACCCATGCTGATGTGGTGCGTCCCGGTTTGGCGCTTTATGGTATGTCGCCGATGGCAGGCACTACTGCGGCAGACCATGGTCTGCGAGCGGTGATGACGTTGCGTAGCAAAATTCTCACAATCCGAACGCTACAAGCAGGCGAATATGCCGGTTATGGTTGTGCGTTTCGTGCGAGCAAAACCGGGCGCTTAGCGACGATTGCTTTGGGCTATGGTGATGGATTTCCACGTAAGATCACCAGTGGTGCGGTGTTCGTGCGGATCAATGGGCAGCTTTATCCGCTGGTTGGACGGGTGACGATGGATATGGCGTTGGTCTGGCTGGGCGAAGATCAGGCGGCTGTGGGTGATGAGGTGGTGATTTTTGGTGATGGGCACGCGGTGGAAGCTGTCGCTGAACAAGCAGGCACTATCCCTTATACGATGACGACGATGCTCACTTCACGCCCGCATACTGAGGTGGTCGATGGCTAAAGTTAAATCACGCTTTGTTTGCCAACAGTGCCAGGCGGTCTATCCCAAATGGCAGGGGCAATGCCATGAATGTGGGCAGTGGAACTGTATTGAAGAAGAGGCCGTACCGGTTGCCAGTGGCCCTGGCGCTAAAGGTGGTGGTTATGCTGGTGTGGCGGCAGGCAATGTGCAACGCTTGCATGAGGTGGATCTGGTTAGCGAAGCGGTGCATCCTTGTGGAATTAGCGAACTTGATCGTGTGTTAGGTGGTGGTTTAGTGCGTGGCAGCGTGGTGTTAATTGGTGGCGATCCTGGGATCGGTAAATCCACCTTGTTGCTGCAAATGGTGGCGCAAGTGGCGAAAACCCAGCAATGCTTGTATGTCAGCGGTGAGGAATCACCGAGTCAAATTGGCCTACGCGCGGAACGCTTAGGCCTGCCACGCGAAGAGATTGTGCTCTATAGCGAAACCCAGGTGGAGAAAATTTTGGCCACCGCAGCGGCTGAAAAGCCCGATGTTTTGGTGGTTGACTCGATCCAAACGCTCTACAGCGAAGGCTTAAGCGCCGCGCCAGGTGCGGTGAGTCAGCTGCGTGAGAGTGCGGCGCAGTTGGTGCGTTATGCAAAAACCACCGGTACAACGATTTTTCTCATCGGACATGTGACCAAAGAAGGGGCGATTGCTGGTCCGCGTGTACTCGAGCATATGGTCGATACAGTGCTTTATTTTGAAAGTGAGGCCGGGAGTCGCTTCCGTATGTTGCGTGCGGTGAAAAACCGCTTTGGTCCGGTGAATGAGCTTGGCATGTTTGCGATGCTAGAGCAGGGGTTGAAGCCGGTGAATAATCCTTCGGCGATTTTTCTTGCCCGTCCTGAAGAACAGCAAAACGGCAGTGTGATTGTGCCGGTATGGGAAGGCAGTCGTGCGCTGCTCGTGGAAGTACAGGCATTAGTTGATGAGGCGACGAGCGGCTATGCGCGACGGGTTACGCTGGGTTTAGATAGTGGACGACTGGCGATGTTGCTCGCTGTGCTCAACCGTCACGCTGGCATTGCTACTGGCGATATGAATGTGTTTGCCAATATTGTTGGCGGTTTGAAAATTAGCGAAACGGCGACTGACCTTGCAGTGATTGCCGCGGTGTGTTCGAGTTTGCGTAATCGAGCGATTGCCCCAGATATGGTTGTTTTTGGCGAGGTGGGCTTGGCCGGAGAGCTGCGGCCGGTAGCAAATGGTGAGGCGCGGATCAAGGCAGCGGCCCAACATGGCTTTAAACGGGTGATCTTGCCGCAAGCCAATGCGCCTCGTGCTAAAATGCGCGGTTTAACTATTCAAGCGGCGAGCACTTTAAGCGACGCGCTCGATGCACTATTTTCCTGAATAAGGAGACGAGGAAGATGACAGAAACGATTAATATTGCCGTTTTTCCGGTTGCCGGATTCGGTACGCGCTTTTTGCCGGTCACCAAAGCCAGCCCGAAAGAGATGCTGCCGGTGGTGGACAAGCCGCTGATTCAATATGCAGTTGAAGAGGCGTATGCGGCCGGGATTCGCACAATGGTTTTTGTCACCGGGCGTAATAAATGGTCGATTACCGAGCATTATGATGTCGCTTATGAACTGGAAAACGAACTCGAACAACGCGGTAAGGATGAGTTTCTCAAAATCGTTCGCGAGATTAAGCCTGGCGATATGCAAGTGGTGTATATCCGTCAGGAATTGGCGTTAGGTTTAGGCCACGCGGTGCTCTGTGCACGACCAATTGTGCGCGATCGCCCGTTTGCGGTATTGCTTGCTGATGATTTGTTGTATAACGACGGTAAGCCGGTGATGCAGCAAATGGTTGAAGTGTATAACAAGCACCAGCAGGGCGTGCTCGGGGTGCAGGAAGTCCCACAGGAACACACCAAGCGCTATGGGATCATCACCGAAGGCGCGCGGATTAATGAACAAGTGTGCACGGTTGAGGCGATCGTTGAGAAACCCGATCCGGCGGACGCACCATCGCGTGAGGCAGTGATTGGGCGCTATATTTTACCTGGACAAATTATGGGGATTCTAGCCGATACCAAGCCAGGTGCGGGTGGTGAGATCCAGCTAACCGATGCGATTGAAGCGTTGGTTAAAGAAAAAACGCTGCTTGCCTATCGCTATGAAGGCACGCGTTATGATTGTGGTGATAAACTTGGCTATTTACAGGCGAATGTTGAAATGGGCTTGCGCCATCCTGAGCTGGGAGAAGGCTTTGCTGAGTATTTAGCGCAGCGTTGATTAACCAAGCTGTGAATCGCTTAAATGTAATGATTTAGTCAAGGAATAACTATGTGTGGCATTGTCGGCGCAATACGCGCGAAAAATAACGTCGTTGATTTTCTCACCGCTGGTTTGCAGCGTTTGGAGTATCGCGGCTACGATTCTTCCGGTATTGCAGTACTCAAAGCCGATAATGCGATTGACCGCGTGCGTCGTGTAGGGCGTGTCGCACAGATGGCAGAAGCCGCACGTGAGGCGAACACGCAAGGGCTACTTGGTATTGGTCATACACGCTGGGCAACCCATGGTGGGGTTAATGAGCCAAATGCCCACCCGCATGTTTCGGGTGAATTGATCGCTGTGGTACACAACGGTATCATCGAGAATTTTGAATCCGAGCGCGAGCGCCTAAGCGCTTTGGGTTATACCTTTGAATCGCAAACCGATACCGAAGTGATTGCGCATGCGATCCACGCAGAATACCAAAATAATCATGACTTAATGACGGCTGTGCGCGCAGCTTGCGCGCGTTTTCATGGCGCCTACGCGATTGGGGTGATTGCAGCGGACAAACCAAACGAGCTGGTTGCGGCACGGATGGGCTGTCCTTTGTTGGTGGCCTTAGGCGAAGAGGATACCTTTATCGCTTCTGATGTTTCAGCGGTGATCGCTGAAACGCGGCGAGTGATTTATCTTGAAGACGGGGATGTAGTACGCTTAACCGCCTCTGGAGTTGCTGATTTATGCGATAGTGATGGTCAGCCGGTTAGTCGCGCTGAGCAGCGTTCGGCGCTGTCATTGGCTTCATTAGAGCTTGGCCCATACAGCCATTTTATGCAAAAAGAAATCCATGAGCAGCCAAGAGCGGTGGCTGATACGGCTGAAGCGCTGATTGATGATATGTTCTCACCAGCCATTTTTGGTGAGCAAGCAGAAGCAATTTTGCGCCGTACCAAGGGCATTAAAATACTTGCCTGCGGAACGTCTTATTACGCTGCGATGACCGCAAAATATTGGTTAGAAAGTATTGCTAAACTGCCTTGCGATGTCGAGATTGCCAGTGAATACCGCTACCGTCCGGTGATTGCTGATCCGGATGTGTTGGTGATCACGATCTCTCAATCTGGTGAAACGCTCGATACCATGGAAGCGCTCAAATACGCTAAAGCGCAGGGACACCGTTATAGTCTGTCGATTTGTAATGTGATGGAATCAGCATTACCTCGAGCCAGCGATTTGGTATTTTATACCCGTGCTGGTGCAGAAATTGGCGTTGCATCAACCAAAGCGTTTACCACTCAATTGGTGGCGCTCTTTGGTTTGGCGGTGTGCTTGGGGAAATTACGCGGTTTGGTTGATGAAGAAGCAACCACGAATTATCTTGAAGCACTGCGCCACCTACCAGGCAGTGTGCAACACGCGCTCAATCTGGAACCGCAAATTACGGCGTGGGCGCAGGCATTTGCTAAGCGCGATCATGCCTTATTCTTAGGGCGTGGTATCCATTATCCGATTGCCTTAGAAGGCGCGTTAAAACTCAAAGAAATCACCTATATTCACGCTGAAGCGTATCCTGCTGGTGAGCTCAAGCATGGGCCGCTGGCGCTGGTCGATGAAAATATGCCGGTGGTGGTGATTGCGCCTAATGATGCCTTGCTCGATAAAGTGAAAGCGAATATGCAAGAAGTGGGGGCACGTGGCGGCAAGCTGTATGTGTTTAGCGATGATGATAGCGATATTACCGCCAGCGAAGGAATCAGCGTGATTCGCACACCACGTCATGTGGGGGTGCTCTCACCGATTGTCCACGTGGTGGCCGCTCAGTTGCTTGCCTATCATACCGCGCTGGCGCGTGGCACAGATGTCGATAAACCACGCAACCTCGCGAAAGCCGTCACAGTGGAATGATTCAACATTTGTCCGCATATTTCCGGCGCCATTGTGTGGTGTGTCAGGATATCGCGGACGAACAATGGTTGTGTCGTTCCTGCGCGGCGCAATTGCGTCCTATTGGCTTGCACTGCCCAACGTGCGCGAGTGCTGTGGCCGATCCCACAATCCCTTGTGGACGCTGCTTGGCCCATCCGCCACCATTTGATCAACTTTTTATTGGCTATCGCTACCAAGAGCCGGTGCGCTCAGTGTTGTTGGCGGCGAAATATGGCTTTCAGCGCGCAGCGTTAGCGCAATATGCTGAGTGGGCAAAAGCACTTTCCTGGTCCATTGAAGCGCTTGATTATGTGGTGCCGATGCCGATTGCTAAGCGGCGCTTGGTCCAACGCGGCTTTAACCAAACCCATTATTTAGGCTCAGCGATTGCCAAAGCCCATGGTGTGCCTTTATTAAAACAGGCGCTCATTAAAGCCAGCCGGCCACCACAATCAACGCTTGATAGCGACAGTGCGCGGCGGCGCAATATTGCGGGTGCGTTCCGTGCGAGACAGAAGCTGTCAGGACGTGTGCTCTTAGTTGACGATGTATTGACTTCAGGCGCTACAGCTAGCGCGGCTGCACGAGCGTTACGCGAAGGTGGCGCGGATTGGATTGGTGTGTTGGTGGTGGCAGCGCGATAATTGGCGAGTTATCCCTATACCACGTTCATTCGCTTAAACCGCGCAAATTTGCAGGTCAAACGTAACCGGGGTGTTGATTTGTTTGGCGCGCTGGTCAGGTTCATCTTGCTTCATAAAGCGAATTGAAAAGCGGTGTTTGTCGCCGCTGATTCTTGGGAATACACCCAACTCTTGGGGGATATGGATGCGGATCATTTGGTAGGTGCGGTGATGATCAAGAGTTTGTAAAAACATCGCATCTTCGCTCGATTGGTGAGTTTGCTCGCTGCCTGAGCGCACTAAATGCAAAATTAAATCTACCGATTTTTTAATCGGTAGAAAACGCTCATAACAATCAAGCAAAAAAGCGCTCTTGTCTGCTTCACTTTTGGCCAACCAATGCTGATAAGCCGGTACTTCAAACAAGCAATTGCCGCTTTTTAGAAAGCTGCGTTGGCGCAGGCTGTTAAAAAGTTCGTTTTCGCGTAATGCGCTGATAATATTTAAATTGATTTGGTGGGCAGATTGGATATTACTGGTGATTTCATCCAAAATCGTTTTTTCTGAACAATCACAGGGGTGATAATCTTCGCATTCGCCACATTCGACCACATTTTTATAGCGGTGCAACTCTTTAATCAGCTCTGAGCGAATTTCGTAGCGGTGTAAGAAGTCCAGTACGTCAAATAAGGCATCAAGAAACAATTGAATCTCGTAATAGTCGGTGGCGCGGTGGAATTGCTCCATTTGTCTAAACATCGATTCTAAACGCATACATAAACGAATACGTTCATTTAATGGCTGCTCAAAAATAGATAGTGCGGGCATTAGAGAATTGGGTTGTCTGACATGGATTACTAGCATAACTGCTTATGCGTAACATGTCATTATCGACTATTTGCTGATTGCAAGAACGTACCTAAATTGATATAGTTAGCGCCTTAACTATAAAGGCTTTTGCCAAAGATGATAAACGCATTATTTCGTTTCACCATCCCACTTTTTTCTTGCCGGTCGTGTTCGGTTATCGAACGCTGTCTGGTAATTTTTGTGTCTTTTTATCACGATACGTGCCCGGTTGGCGGATAGCCGATGCGGGCGTTTTACAAGGAAATTTTTATAATGAAAAGAATGTTAATCAATGCCACGCAGCAAGAAGAGCTGCGCGTGGCGCTTGTCGACGGACAACAACTCTACGATCTCGATATCGAAACGCTGTACTCAACCCAGAAAAAAGCCAATATTTACAAAGGGAAAATTACGCGTATCGAGCCATCTTTAGAGGCTGTTTTTGTCGACTACGGCTCACAACGCCATGGTTTTCTACCGTTTAAGGAAATCAGCAAGGAATATCTAACCGGTTCAACGAACGCCAGCGATCATCAGCCTAGCTTCAAAGATATGATTGAAGTGGGCCAGGAAGTGCTGGTGCAGATCGATAAAGAAGAGCGCGGCAGCAAAGGCGCTGCGTTAACCACTTATATTTCACTCGCTGGACGTTTTTTGGTGCTAATGCCAAACAATCCACGCGCCGGTGGTGTCTCACGCCGTATCCAAGGCGATGACCGTAAAGAACTGCGTGATACACTCGATCAACTTGATGTGCCGGACAATGTGGGTGTTATTGTGCGCACCGCTGGTGTCGGGCGTTCACAAGAAGAGCTGCAATGGGATCTCGATTTCCTGTTGCAATTGTGGGACGCGATTTCTGAAGAATACGACAAAGCCACGCCACAACGCCTGATTTACCAAGAAAGCAATATTATCGTGCGCGCTTTGCGAGATTATCTGCGTCCGGATATCGGTCAAATTCTGATTGATGATGAGCGCGTCTATCAGCAGGCCGCTGATTTTATGAATCTGGTCATGCCGAGCAATGTGCACAAGCTTAAGCTTTATCAAGACAGCATTCCTCTATTCACCCGCTATCAAATCGAAGGGCAAATCGAATCGGCGTATCAGCGTAATGTGCAGTTGCCGAGCGGTGGCGAATTGGTGATTGACTACACCGAAGCGTTGGTGTCGATTGATATTAACTCATCGCGCTCAACCAAAGGTGGCGACATCGAGGAAACCGCGTACCAAACCAACCTTGAAGCGGCTGATGAGATTGCCCGACAAATGCGTTTGCGCGATTTGGGCGGCTTGTTGGTGATCGATTTTATCGATATGAACGCCTCACGCAATCGTAAAGATGTGGAGCAGCGTTTGTATGACGCCACACAAATTGACCGTGCACGCGTGCAAATCGGGCGGATTTCGCGCTTTGGTTTGCTCGAACTATCACGTCAGCGCCTGCGTCCGTCAATTGATGAGGCGAGTCATCGCGTGTGCCCACGCTGTAAAGGCCAAGGCAGCATTCGTGGCATTCAGTCGATGGCGCTGTCTTTGTTGCGTCTGATTGAAGAAGAGGCGATGAAAGACCGTACCCAACGTATTACCGGCGAATTGCCGGTGAGCATTGCTACGTATTTGCTTAATGAAAAACGCGCCGCGGTGCGTCAGATCGAGCAGCGTAATAATGTCGAAGTGGTGTTAATGCCGAACGCCAATTTACACACGCCGGACTACCATATCACGCGTTTACGCGATGATGAGGTGGGCGAAGATTTAGCGAATACGCCAAGCTATCGTCTGCCGGTACAAAAAGAAAGCGCCGAAGAAAGTGATGCGCAAAATACGCAGCCAGTGCGTGAGCAGGCCGCTGTGCAAGGGGTGGTACCGAAAGTACCATTGCCTGTGGCGGCGCAAAGCAAACCAGATGCGACGAGCAAAAAAGGCTTATCCGCGCTGTTTTCGAAAGTGGTGGCGTTATTCAAAGACGATGTGGTTTCAGATAAACAAGCGGCAGCGAAAGAACTCGCAGACGAACAATCAAACAACCAAGAACGTCAATCGCGCAACAATAACCGTTCACGCAATGGTGGTCGTTCGCGCAATAATCGTCAGAAAAACCGCGACGATAACCGCCAGGACAACCGTCAAGATAATCGCCAGGATCAAGGCCGTCAGCAAAAATCACAAAACGACGATAAAGGCCAGAAAGACGCGCAGAAAAACGACAAATCGTCGAATAAACAGGCGCAGAATGGCAAAAACCGTGATGACCAACAAAATGGTCGCAATAAACAGCAGCAGCGCAAGCAAGACAATCAACAAGAGCGTCGACAGAATCGCAAAGCTGCTGCCCAAGAAGCGGCCAAAGACGAAGTGAATCCAAGCATTGAAGAGCTCACGAATCCGCCGAGCGAAATCAACGGACGCGAAGTGCGTAAAGGGCGTCCTCGTGATATCCATGCGGTGCGTGGTCAAGGCAAAGCCGATTATCAGGCCGCGCCTGAGGATGGCTTAGGAAACGAGCAAGCTGCTGTAGAGCAGCAGCCAGCAAAGGCACAGAAGCAAGAAAAGCCACGCCCTGAACAGCCACCAGTGAAACAGGATGCGCCAGGAATGGTCGCGATGCTCAATGATGCACCGAAGAAGGACGTAGCAGCAAAGGCCGAGGACAAACCTGCTGAAACCGCACAAGCCGAGAAGCCTAAAGCGCAAGCAGCAAAGGTTGAAAAAACGGAAGCGCCAAAGGTGAATCAAAGCGCGGACACTCAATCAGAAGCTAAACCTGAGGCTAAGTTAGACGCCAAACCTGCGCCAGCGAGTGATAAACAACCCGCTAAAACAGTCACCGCTAAAGCTTCAGAAAACCCATTAACGGCGTTACCTGGCTTGGGACAAAGTATCTGGTTTGATAATATCCATCGCCGCATGCTGGCCGATGGTGAATTAACTGCGATGATCAAAGCAGACGATTTGCGCGGGGTCACTTCTAACCCGGCGATTTTCCAAAAAGCGATGAGCGATGGGGATGCCTACGATGCCGGCTTAAAAGCCTGGTTGGCGGCTAATGAAGCGGATCCGCGTGAGGCGTTCTTTGCGCTCGCGATTGAGGATATTCAGCAAGCCTGTGATCAGATGAAACCGGTGTATGAGAAAACCGATGGTACCGATGGTATGGTTTCCTTGGAAGTTTCCCCAGATATCGCACACGATGCGGATAAGACCGTGGCCGAAGCGTTAGCGCTGCATAAGCGCGTGGCGCGTGAGAATGTGATGATTAAAGTGCCGGGGACTGAAGCAGGTTTGCAAGCAATTAGTGCACTCACCGCTGCTGGGCTGAACATCAACGTCACCTTGTTATTCTCGGTAGCGCGTTATCAGGCAGTGCTTGAGGCCTACATTGACGGCTTGAAGCAGCGTGTGGCTGATGGGAAGTCGATTGATATGGTGCGTTCGGTAGCAAGCTTCTTCGTTAGCCGTGTCGATAGCAAAGTCGATGATGCGTTAGGCGAGGAACACGCTGGCTTGCGTGGTCGCGCCGCGATCGCTAATGCACAATTGGCTTATGCGTATTATCTTGAGCGCATCAGCCATGATGATTGGTTGGTGCTTGCGCAGAAAGGCGCAGCAGTGCAGCGTTTGTTGTGGGCCTCTACCGGTACGAAAAACCCGAACTATTCGGATGTACGCTATGTCGACCAATTAATTGGCGCGGATACGGTCAATACCGTTCCACCTGCCACTTACGCGGCATTTAAAGATCATGGTAAAGCAGCGAACACGCTATTGCGCGATATCGACAAAGCGCCTGAAGTCATGCAAGCGGTAGCCGATGCTGGGGTTGATGTGGCGTTAATTACCGCTGATTTAGAACGCGAAGGTGTGGCGCAATTTGAAGCAGCATTTGCTGATTTGCTCGCCTCTTTGCAGAAAAAAATCGATTCATTGCAGCCGGTAGAAGAAACGGCAAATAACGATGAATAAGCAACTCCTTGCCACCTTGCGCTGCCCAATCACTGGGCAGTCGCTGGTGCAACGCGATGCTGAGCCAGACTTCCTTTATACCGCTGATGGGGCGTATCGCTACCCGTTAGAAAACGGAATCGCACTGTTGCTCGCTGAATATGGCGAAGCGCTGTCGTCTCAGGAAAGTTAGCTATGGATAAGACGGACGCGGTGGTGGTCATTCCGGCGCGTTTTGCCGCCAGTCGCTTGCCGGGTAAGCCTTTACGCGAGATTGCTGGTGTGCCGATGATTCGTCGCACTGCCTTACAAGCGTTAAAAAGCGGTTTGCCGGTGTGGGTCGCTTATGACGATACACGGATTGCAGCAGCGCTCGATGGCGTGGACGTTAGCTTGGCAGCCACACGTGAAGATCACGACAATGGCAGCGAGCGCTTAAGCGAAGTGGTGACTAACGAAGCCTGGGATGATGAGCAAATTGTCGTGAATGTGCAGGGCGATGAACCGTTGCTGCCGCCTGCGCTCATCGCGCGAGTGGCAGAAACATTAGCTGCTGCTCCATGGGCAGGCGTGGCAACGCTTGCCGCGCCATTTGACGCAGCGCATTCACCCGCTGCGGCGACCGCGGTTAAGGTGGTGTGTGATCGGCAAGGCCGCGCGCTGTATTTCAGTCGCAGCGCGATTCCGTATGTGCGTGATGCTGATGGGGTGAGCGGCGATTTTCCGTATTTACGCCATATTGGCATTTACGCGTATCGCGTGAGCGTGCTTAAGCGCTATCCCAGCCTGTGTAAAACCCCGTTAGAACAAGCAGAAAAACTCGAACAACTGCGTTTTATCGAACACGGTATCGATGTGGCTGTGGGTGTGGTTGATGAAGTGCCTCCGCCGGGTGTGGATTGCGAAGAAGATATCCAACGCGTTGAAGCGGTACTCGCCAGCGCACGTTAAGGTGCGCCGATGAATAGCAAGCGTCGCTTTGATGCCAATGTTTTTTTAAGCCATGTCTCGACGCTGCCTGGTGTGTACCAGATGCGAGACGATGAGGGCAAAGTGCTTTATGTGGGTAAGGCGAAAAACCTGCGCAAACGCCTGTCGAGCTATTTTCGCAGCAGTGGTTTGTCGGTAAAAACCCAAGCGTTAATGGAACGCGTGGTCGATATTGATACCACGATCACCCAAAGCGAAACCGAAGCGCTGATTCTCGAAGGCAATTTAATCAAAGCGCATCGTCCGCGGTTTAATATCTTGTTGCGTGATGATAAATCTTATCCCTATATTCACCTCAGCGTACACCGTTTTCCACGCCTGTCTTTTCATCGCGGCGCACGCAAAGAAGGGGAATATTTTGGCCCGTATCCTAATGCGCAGGCGGCGCGTTATGCGATGGATGTGTTGCAAAAAGTGTTTCGCGTGCGCCAATGCGAGGATAGTTATTTTGCCAATCGTAGCCGACCGTGTTTGCAGTATCAGATTGAGCGCTGCTATGCGCCGTGTGTCGGCTATATCGATGATGAAGCGTATGCAGAAACGGTACGCCATACCCGTGAATTCTTAAACGGCCGTAGCGAACGCTTGCTCGATGAGCTGACCCAGGCGATGAGCGAGGCATCTGAAGCGCAAGCCTATGAACAAGCTGCGATGTTGCGTGATCAGCTGGTGGAGCTGCGCAAAGTGACGATGAAGCAGCATATGGTCTCAGGTGAGGCGGATGTTGATGTGCTGGCGGTCGCGACCGCATATGGTGCGGCGTGTGTGCAAGTGATGTTTTACCGCGACGGGCATAACGTCACCGCACAGGCGTACTTTCCGAAGCTCCCTGAAGCTTCAACCCCACAAGATATTCTCTCTGCCTTTATCACTCAGTTTTATCATCAGCGCCGCGCGCCAAAGCAAGTGTTGATAAACACCAAGCTGCGCGAAGCGCCAGTGCTGGCCGAATTTTTGAGCGTGCAATCTGAGCATAAAGTCAGCTTAACCGATAAACCGCGGGATACACGGCGTAAATGGTTAGAGATGGCCGAAGATAACGCCAAGCAATCGCTAGCGCTGAAATTGGCCGCGAATATGGCGATGCAACAGCGCTTTGACGCGCTCGCTGAGGCGTTTGCCCTTGACCCGACGCCTGAGCGGATCGAATGCTTTGACATCAGCCACACCCAAGGCGCGCAAACCGTCGCTTCGTGTGTGGTGTTTGACCAGCGCGGTGCGCTAAAAAGCGATTACCGCCGCTATAACATCAAAGACATCACCCCCGGTGATGATTTTGCGGCGATGCGCCAAGTGGTCAGCCGTCGTTATAGCAAGATGCAAGCCACAGGGGACGCCGCGAAGCGCCCTGATGTGGTGTTGATTGATGGCGGCAAAGGTCAGCTGCGTCAGGCGATGGACGTGTTTAACGATTTAGGGATTAGCGATATTTTACTAATCGGCGTGGCAAAAGGGCAGGGGCGTAAAGCCGGTTTGGAGCAGTTTTGGTTCCCTGATGAGCCAAATCCGCGGATGTTACCGCCCGATAGTCAGGCGATGCAGCTGATTGTACAAATTCGCGACGAAGCGCACCGTTTTGCCATCGGTGGGCATCGTCAGGCCAGAGCCAAACAAAGCCGCCGCTCAAGATTAGAGCAAATTCCGGGAATTGGTGCCAAAAGGCGGCAAGCGCTGTTAAAATACTTTGGGGGGCTGACAATGGTTGAGCAGGCAAGCGTTGATGATTTAGCGCGTGTGCCGGGGATTAGCGCAACCTTAGCCCAAGAGATTTACGACAGTTTACACGATCAAGGATAACACCATGCTCACGATGCCCGGCCTCGCCATGAAGCTGACCAAAGCGCGAATAGTGATGATTCCGTTGTTTATTTTCCTGTTTTATGTGCATCCGGATGTGCTGGGAAAATGGCCGGCGCTGATTGTTTATGCGTTGGCGTGTATCACTGATTATTTCGATGGCTACCTGGCGAGACGTAACAAAGAATCGAGCCCACTTGGGGCCTTTCTCGATCCGGTCGCAGATAAGCTGATGGTTGCCGCGGTGCTGATTGTCGTGCTTCAAAGTCGACCTGAATGGTGGCTGATGATCTGTACCCTGATTGTTATTGGTCGTGAAATCTGGATTTCTGCGCTACGCGAATGGATGGCAGCGCTCAATTTACGCAATATCGTTGCTGTATCGAACATCGGCAAATGGAAAACCACCGCGCAAATGTTCGCGCTCGGCTTTTTAATCTATCAAGACGATTTTCTCGGTTTCCCAATTTGGCAAATTGGCCAGGTGCTGATGCTGATTGCCGCCGTGCTTACCGTGCTGTCAATGTGGAAATACACCGCTGCTGCGCTGGCTTATTTGAAATAATGCATGTATTGGCGAATATAGCTGAGGAATCTGTGCTTGCCCATTTTCCCAGCTTGTGATAATTTCAACTTATTGGCATCCATACTTATAGAACTGATTAACAGTTATGTACTAGTTCAATAAGGACAATTTGCATGCTTATTCTTCTGGAAGTAAATAACATTCTTAAGGAAGGTTCAGAATGAAATCTATAGATTGCATTTATAAGCTCAAAAATTTCTCACTAAGATATTAGTTATATGCGTGAATAAGCTATTAGATGTTATCGAAAAAAAATAAGTTAATGATCACAAAAAAAACATTAGATAAATACGATGGACATGTAATTCTGTACTATGGCGGAATTTCGAGAGAAGGATATCAGAAATTATCTGGCGCACTAGAACGTATTGAAGAAAAGAAAAAGAAAGTCTGTCTTGTATTGATTACATATGGTGGTGATCCTGATCCGGGTTATAGAATTGCAAGAGCGTTAAAACATCATTTTCACGAAGTTGAAATATTAATTCCTGATATATGTAAATCTGCGGGTACACTTATTTGCATCGGGGCAAATAAATTGATATTTGGTGATCGGGGTGAACTGGGTCCACTTGATATTCAACTATCAAAACCTGATGAAATTTTTGAAAGTATGTCAGGGCTGGATATAATTCAAGCGCTGAATGCACTGGAAAATCAGGTTCTAGGAGCCTTTCGGCGCTATCTCATGGATATACGAGACGGGAGTAGACTAAGAACAAAATTGGCGGCTGATATTGCAACTAAACTTGCTAGTGGCTTTATTTCACCAATGTCATCTAAAATAGACCCAGTAACTCTAGGGGAGCATCAAAGGGCAATGCAAATTGCATATGACTATGGCGAAAGATTAAACAGCGTTACTAATTCATTAAAACCTGATTCACTTATCAAGTTGATTAGTGGATATCCTTCTCACAGCTTTGTAATAGATCGGAAAGAAGCATCTACATTATTTAGCGAGGTTGAGGCACCTGATGAAAGTACCGTAGAACTGTATGAGTGGGCATTGTGTTTATTACCAAATGTTCCATACCCACAATCTCCTATGGTGTTAAATTTGGTGGACTTTGTTGAAAATACTAATGCAGTTGAAGAACAACAAGATATACAGAAAGGTGATATAAATGAAGATTGAACAGCTGATGAGTCAGGAATTACTGGAAAAAATGGAGGGATTGTTGAAATGTCAGAATAGTCGAGCCCAAGAGATGGCAATGCTAGTTCAGTCGCAAGCAGATAAACAGTTAACACGAAATATACAAAAATCTCGGACTCAATCCGTAGCGCACATAACAAGTCAAATCGCTCGGATGAGCTAAAGTATGCTGATGTGTTAGTGTTCAAAGCGAAGGACTTTCATCAATAATAAGTACAGGTGTTCCTACTAGGAATATCATGGTCTTTTTTATACGTATTTATACACAACTATATTTTAAACAAAGTCAATTGTAAAAATAAAAGTTATTTTGGTGCTATTTTACTCGCGCCTACTGGATTATCACTATTTCTACAGTGTTGTAGCGCCTTGAAAATTTATGGTTAAATCCGCCACTGACACACAGGCCTTTTCCCTAAAATCGCACTTCTTTTACACAGGAGTAAGGAATTTAAAAAGGCTAAGTGTATAACAGAAAACTAAATAGGGATGGATTTAGAAGGAGGTTGCTTGATTACAGTTAACAGGCTTTAGGCGCGGAGGTATTGTTCGCGGCCAGATAACCAGCGGTTGAGGAGTTCATTGATGATTGGGTGTTGGGTCTGTTGCCAGCTGTCGCAGAGGCGGTGTACGCTGGGAAGCAGGTCTTGATCGCGTTCTAAATCGGCGATGCGAAACAGTGCGTCGCCAGTTTGGCGCACGCCGAGCAGTTCACCTGCGCCGCGGATGTTTAAATCTTCTTCAGCGATCACAAAACCATCGTTGCTTTCGCGCATGATGTTCAGGCGACGTTTGGCGATCTCACCGAGTGGTGCTTGATACATCAGCAAGCAAAAAGATGCTAAATCGCTACGGCCAACGCGGCCGCGCAGCTGGTGCAGTTGTGCTAGGCCAAAGCGTTCGGCATTCTCGATGATCATCAGCGTCGCGTTGCCGACATCGACGCCGACTTCAATCACAGTTGTCGCGACCAATAGCTGTACGTTACCCGCCACAAAGTCCGCCATCACCTCTTGGCGCTGTTGGCTATTCATTCGGCCATGTAGGAGCGCCACGCGGATATCGGGTAATTCAGCTTGTAGTTGTGCTGCGGTGGCTTCCGCGTTTTCGCATTCAATCACTTCAGATTCTTCAATCAGCGGACAGACCCAGTACGCTTGCTGTCCTTCACGACAGACTGCGCCCACCCGAGCAATCACATCACTACGCTTAGTGTTGCTAATCACTGCGGTGGTGATCGGTTTGCGCCCGGTAGGGAGGGCGTCAATGACTGAAACATCGAGTTCGCCGTATTGGCTCATTGCCAGCGTGCGCGGAATTGGGGTAGCAGTGAGCACTAGTTGGTGGGCGGCATGTTGTTCATGCGATTTTTGTTGCAGTGCTAAGCGCTGATGAACCCCAAAGCGGTGCTGTTCATCGATCACGAGTAACCCTAGTGCGTGGTAGCTGACTTGCTGTTGGAAAAGGGCGTGGGTGCCAACAATAATCTGCAATTCGCCGTTGGCAATCGCGGCTAAACGGGCTTTTTTCTCTGCAGCAGGGGTTTTGCTCACCAATAAGCCAACCGAAATCGGTAAGTCGCCGAGTAAGCGCGTCAGGTTGGTGGCGTGTTGTTCAGCAAGAAGCTCGGTGGGCGCCATTAGCACCGCTTGATAGCCGGCTGTCACGCATTGTAGGCAGGCGAGTAAGGCAACTAAGGTTTTGCCGCTACCAACATCGCCTTGTACCAAACGCATCATCGGTACATCGCGCGCTAAATCTGCGGCAATTTCTGCGCTCACGCGCTGCTGTGCGCTAGTCATCTTAAAAGGGAGTTGCTCGAGTAAGGTATTTTGCAACCTGTCATCAGCAGGGAGTTTGGCTGCAACTTTGCTGCGTAACTGCGCGCGAGCGTGCAAAACCGATAAGCGGTGCGCGCAGAGCTCTTCGGTAATCAGGCGTTTGTGCGCGGGGTGGCGTGGGTCGCTTAAATCGGCTAAAGTCATCGTGACATCGGGTTGATGCAAGGCGGTTAATGCGCTCAATAAATCCGGCAAGCCTTGCTCGCTGAGTGCATCTTTACGCGGTAAGCATTGTTCGGCTAGAGTTAATGCTTTATCGATCAGGTTACGCCACTGTTTTTGACTAATGCCTTTGATGGTTGGGTAAATGGGGGTGTAGCCTTCGGGTAACACGGGCTGCTCACCCTCGGCTAACCATTGGATTTCCGGGTGGTGCAATTCGTAGCCATAATCGCTTGCTACGGCCTTGCCGTAAAAAATCCCACGCCGACCTTCGCTAAATTGGCGCAATTGATTGGGGTAAAAGCGGAAAAAACGCAGGCGACATAATGCGCCTGCCTCATCGCGTAACGTCACCACGAGCATACGTTTGCGTCGGGCGATGACTTCCGCGTTGACCACTTGGGCGACAGTTTGCACCGTGGCGCCATCGCTGAATCCACTGATTGGGGTAATTTGCGCGCGGTTTTCATAGCGTCTTGGCAGATAAAACCACGCATGCGCTAGGGTTTCGACGCCGGCTTTAGCGAAATTCGCCGCCGCTTTATCGCTGATGCTGAGCGCTTCGCTTAGTGGCGTAGCCCCGTTCATTAGCCGAGCGCGACCACCGCTTCCATTTCTACAGCAGCACCTTTAGGTAGTGCCGATACTTCTACGGCAGCGCGTGCCGGGTAGGGCGCGCTAAAACGCTCGCTCATGATCTCATTAAGGGTCGCAAAATGGCTTAAATTAGTGAGATAAATATTGAGCTTGATGATGTTGCTTAAATCGCCACCGGCTTCGCGGCAAATCGCTTCCAAATTATTAAAAACCTGACTGACTTGTGCGCTAAAGCCTTCAACCAGGTTCATGGTTTTAGGATCGAGCGGAATCTGTCCGGAGACAAAGAGTAAATCGCCCACTCGAACGGCTTGTGAATATGGGCCAATGGCTTCAGGGGCTTGATCGGTATGGATGATGGTTTTGCTCATAGAGTCCTCCATTAAGCGTTATAAGCGTTTGATCGTTGTGATGCCATTAAGGAGGCGTAGCTGCTTGATGATCACAGCCAGATGATCGCGGTCGCGAACTTCAATAAAGCATTTGATGAGCCGTTTATTTTTGTCGTGGTCGGCCATCTCAATATGGAAATCAATGATGTTACTGCCCAAATCCCCCATGACCGCTGTGATGGCGGCGAGCATGCGCGGGCGATCTTCAAGCAAGATGCTCAATCCTGCAGCAAAAAGCCCTTTAGTTTCTTCCGCCCAGGCAACGCGAACCCAATCGTTGAGATCAGAATTTTGCGCTTGCACACAATCTCGGCGATGGATTTTGATGCCAAGCCCCGGCTTGAAATGCCCTAAAATCGGCTCATGCGGTAGAGGATAACAGCAATCATCGAAATGAATGGCGCTATCGAGCGCGCTTTCGACTTTGAGTATTTGCTGCTGGTTGTCGGTGTTTAGCTGCTCACCCATCAGCGCAGAAGCAATGAGCACAGGTTGGCGGCGATCGTGGCCAATATCAGACAGCAAGGTTTCACGATCGGTTTGTTGGCTTTGTGCGTAGGCTTCAAGAGTACTATCCGGAAGTTGTTCGATAGAGCTGCCTAAGCGGCGCAGTGCGATATCGAGCAAGCGTTCACCTAAAGCATAAGCTTCTTGTTCGGCCAAATGGCGAATATGGTAGCGAATCGCTGCTCTTGCTTTAGCAGTGGCCACGAATCTCAGCCAGCCAGCCTGGGGTTTCGAACCTTCTTGACGAATAATTTTGACCGTTTGCGCGGGTTTTAATGGCTTAAACAGCGGCCAAGGCTTACCATTGACTTCAGCCGCGATACATTCATCGCCGAGTTTGGTGTGAACGGCGTAGGCAAAATCAACCGGTGTCGCGCCACGTGGCAAATCGTAGATCTTACCTTTCGGGCTGTAGGCGTAGATATCACTTTGCGAGAGTTCTTTCGTGATCGCGTCGTAGAATTCCATCGGATCGTGGGTGATGTTTTGCACGTCTTTAAGACGGAATAACCAATCACGCATATATTGCTCGGCCTGCACATTATGTGATTCTTCAACGATTGAGCGGTTCTTCATGTGCTGATGCCAAATAGCAATGATCCCGGTTTCGGCGAGCGCGTGCATGTCTTTGCTGCGAATTTGCACGTTGAGCATGTCGTTATTCGCCATCAATACGCTGATATGCAGCGAGCGATAGCCATTGCTCTTCGGCGCTGCGATGAAATCTTCAAATTTTTTGGTGACCGGGCGATAGACGCTGTGCAATTGTCCAAGGACACGGTAACAGCTGTCCTCGCTATCGGTAATCACACGGATGGGAATCGTTTGGCAGGCTTGTTTGAAGCTGTTGTTCTTGCGCAGCATGCGCTGATATAGCCCCCAAAGATGGCGTTGCCGTTTGCTGATTGACGCTTTGATGCCAATTTTTTTCAACAAAGGTTTTAGGTCGCTGCGTACCTGGTCAACCACGTCATTGCGGCTATAGCGCTCAAGATAATTCTTTTTCAGCACCGCGTAGCGCCAAGGATATAAATGAGAAAACGCCAGATCTTCTAATTGAATGCGGAAATAAAACAACCCCAAGCGACCAGCGATCGAGGCATAGATATTAAGTGTTTCTTTCGCTTTGCGGATGCGTTTGTCGGGTCTTAACGCACCAAGGGTTTGCATATTGTGCAAGCGATCGGCGAGTTTGATGATGATGACGCGCGGATCGTTGGTGGTGGCGACAAACATTTTCTTGAAGCTCTCAGCTTGAACTTCCTTGGCGCCTTGGTCTTTTAAGCGCTCTAATTTGCTCACGCCATCGACCAAAGCAGTCACCTCATCGCCAAAAGCTTCTGCCATTTCTGGGGTGGTGACCGCTGTGTCCTCTAACACATCGTGTAATAACGCGCCTTGTAAAATCGGCATATCAAAGCGCTGCACCGCGAGAATGCGGCACACTTGGATAGGGTGAGTAAAATAAGGTTCGCCAGATTGACGGTTTTGCCCTTCATGCGCCCAAGCGCCATATTCAGCGCAGCGTTGTAATTCTTGTTGCTCTTTGGGCGATAAATAGCTGGCAGTTTCTGCCAGTTCTTGGTATGCCTCAATCAGCGCATCACGGCCATTTCGCTCGGTAAATAGCGAAGAGGAATCAAAATCATGCTGCGCTGCCTTAGCCACGAGACGTCCTTATAGTTCGGGCGCTGGTTGCTCTGTTTCGGCTTTGAGAATGGCGGCAATACTGGTTTTGCCTTCTTCAATTTCGCGTAGCGCGATAACGGTTGGTTTATCTTTGTCTTCTTCAACCATCGGCTGATGCCCTAAACTAATTTGGCGTGCGCGTTTTGACGCCGCCAGCACCAAACGAAAACGGTTGTTTTCTGCGGTTAAACAATCTTCTACGGTAACCCGTGCCATAATTCACCTCAATAGTCAGTCGAACCGTTTATTTTAGCAAAAAATAGGCGGTGCGGCACGCGTTTTTCGCTAAGTTCTAGTCGCCTAAACCGAGATTTAACGTGATATTGCCTTTTTCTTGTCGGTTAACCGCGTAACATTGGCTTAACACCGTCTCTTCACCATTAATTAAGTCGAAAGACTGACCATCTTTGCTGATCCATTGCCACGGTGACCAATCGGCGATCACGCTGTTGCCGCTAAGTGTAATATCAAAGACTTTCTCGCCGCTTTCATCTGGGCTCAGCAGGGCGGTGTATTGGTTGTTGCGGTTGGCATATTCCACCGGCAAAGTGCCTTCTGTGCAATGATACATCCAGCGCTGTTGTTCGCCATGATCGAGTTCTGGGAGGCCGTCTAAGGCGACTTGAGGGGCGCAAGCAGTGAGTGTGATCAGCGTGCTGGCGCTGAGGATAAAAAGGGGTTTAGTGAACATAAAAACCTGTTTCTGTGAGTGTAAATTGTCCCTGCTCGATCGCTTTGATCCATTCTACAGTTTGTTGGAAGCCACCAAGCGGGTAAAAATGCAGTTGCTTAATTAATGAGGTTTCTGGATGCTCGCGATTGTACGCGGCGAGATCGTAGATGAGTTTATCTGGGGTCGAGATGCCCATTAAATGACGAATGCCGTGGCCACTTTTGATTAAAAACATCATCGAAGGACCGACGCCACACGCTTTTGCGTGTTTGATTAAGGTTTTAATCGTGGCGAGCCCCGGTACACCGACGTGCAGCGGAAAGACAATATTACGTTCATTTAAGCGCTCCTGCCAGGCAATTACCGGTTTGGCGTCAAAAACAAACTGCGAAACCAAATGATATTCGCGCGGATGATTGAGCGCATAAGCGCGTTTGATCGCTTCGGCATAATCGACTTCCGCCGGTGGAATATCCGGGCTGCCTTCAGGATGGCCGGCGAAGCCAATACTGCTAATTGGGTATTCGTTTAAGATATTGCTTTGTAAAACCTTTTGCACGCTGGTGTAGGGGCCTTTTGCATTACGTACCGCGCCAGCGATTAATAAGATGTTATCGACCTTCGCATCTGCTAAGCGGCCTAAAGCATAATGCAGTTGTGCCTCGCTTTCGATGCTGCGGACCGCAAGATGCGGTACAGGATTCATACCTTGGGCTTTTAATATGATGCTGGTTTCAAGCGTTGCATCTAAGGGGGAACTAGGCAAAAAAGTGACATAAACGCGGGTTTGCGGGGCAAGCCAATGGCCGAAATCACCCACATTTACCGCAGATTTCGGCGTTGTTTCAATGGAAAAATCGCGAACTAACGCTTGAATATCAGATTTTTCCACGCTCATAATGATTCCCTCTTATGGTGCCAGGCGTTCAATCAGCCAGTCGGTTTGCGCTTGATCACGACGGTAGAGAAAACGGTCGTGCAGGCGGCTTGGTTGACCTTGCCAAAATTCTATCGCGTGTGGCTCGATTCGGTAACCACCCCAAAAATCGGGCAGCGGTACTTCGCCATCACGGAATTTTTCTTTCATTTTAGCCCATTGTTGGCGCAAAAGTTGGCGCGAATTAATCACACTGCTTTGTCGTGATGCCCAAGCGCCAAGCTGACTGTCTTTCGGACGACTGAGAAAATAGCGCAAGGTTTGCTCACGGCTGATTGGCTCAATATGGCCCTCAATTTTTACTTGCCGCTGCAAGCCATACCAAGGAAAAAGCATCGATACTTGCGGATTGGCGGCAATCTCTTTGGCTTTACGGCTTTCGGTGTTGGTGTAAAACACAAAACCTTGAGGGTCGTAATATTTTAACAAGACCGTACGTTGTGACGACTGCCCTTGGGCGGTGGCAGTTGCCAGCACAAAGGCATTCGCTTCAGGCATAGCGCTGGCAAGCGCTTCATCAAACCAGCGCGTGAATTGATCGAAAGGATCGTCAGCGATTGCCTCACGCGTGAGTGGCGCGTGATCGGCAAAATCTTTACGGATATGACCAATATCCATTAGGCCGCTAGGCTCGCTAAGGCTTTATCAAACGCGCTTAAGGTTAGCGCGATTTCTGCATCACCGTGTGCTGAGGAAACAAACAGCGTCTCAAAAGCCGAAGGTGCAAGATACACGCCTTCATCGAGCATCGCATGGAAAAATTGTGCGTAGCGCTCGGTATCACACGCTTGTACCGCAGCAAAATTGCTCACTTCTTCGGCGTCGGTGAAGAAAAAGCCGAGCATCCCACACACCTGATTAACCACTAACGGGATGTTGTGTTTTTTAGCCGCTTGGGCAATGCCCTCAGCAAGGGTTTGGGTGGTTTGTGCGAGCTGGCTGTAAAATGCATGATCGTCGGTGAGCTGCAGGTTGGCGATCCCAGCCGCCATCGCTACTGGGTTACCGGATAACGTTCCGGCTTGATACACGCCGCCAAGTGGGGCGAGTTTATCCATAATCTCAGCTTTGCCACCAAAAGCGCCAACTGGCATGCCGCCGCCGATCACTTTACCAAAGGTGGTTAAATCCGGGGTGATACCGTAAAGCTCTTGTGCGCCGCTGCGTGCGACGCGAAAACCGGTCATCACTTCGTCGAAAATCAACACCACGCCATAATCATCACACAGGCGGCGTAGGGCGTCCAAGTAAGCTTTTGTTGGGGGAACACAGTTCATATTGCCGGCAATCGGTTCAACAATCACCGCAGCCAGGCGCTCACCGTGCTCACGAAATGCGTGCTCTAGCGCGTTCATATCGTTGTAGGCCGCGGTGAGGGTATGCTGCGCATAAGCTTTGGGTACGCCCGGTGAGTTAGGTACGCCAAGGGTGAGCGCGCCTGAGCCCGCAGCGACTAATAAACCGTCGGAATGGCCATGATAGCAGCCGGCAAATTTTAAAATATCATCACGGCCGGTAAACGCGCGCGCCAAGCGGATCGCGCTCATCGTGGCCTCTGTGCCCGAGTTACACATCCGGACCTTCTCAACCGATGGCACGCGCTTGACGATTTGTTCAGCAAGCACCGTTTCTGCTTCGGTCGGTGCACCAAAACTTAAGCCGTGGGATGCTGCGTCAATCACCGCTTGGCGAATCGCTGGGTGGTTGTGCCCACAAATCATCGGGCCAAATGAGCCGACATAATCGACATAACGCCGCCCATCAACGTCGGTAATATAAGCGCCTTCTGCGTGGGCGATAAAGCGGGGTGTGCCGCCGACTGAGGCAAATGCACGAACCGGTGAGTTCACACCGCCGGGAATGAACTGTTGCGCTTGCGCGAATGCGCGTTCAGAAATTGTCATAATCGAACCTCAGGGGGTAATTAGTTATAAATGTTTTCATTCTAATATAAAATAGTTTAGCGTATAAAGGGGTTAATCGTAAGAAAACATTGACAAACGCAAGGTTTTCGTGCATTATCCGCGCCCTTGAATAACCACGGCGATGAGACAAGCGATGCGCTTATCGTCTTTAATCCCTTAAGAATTGATTGAAACAGGAGTCCATTTTGGCCAATACCGTACAAGCTAGAAAGCGCGTCAAACAAGCGGAAAAAGCCCGCGCGCGTAACGCCAGCCAGCGTTCAAGCATGCGTACCGCTGTAAAAAAAGTGTTGCGTGCTGTTGAAGCAAACGATAAAGACAGCGCACAAAGCGCATTTAATTACGCGAGCAGCTTACTTGACCGCGCAGCGCAAAAAAACCTTATTCATAAGAATAAAGCCGCGCGTTTAAAAAGCCGCATCAGCGCTAAAATTAAAGCAATGGCCTAATACTCGCTGATTGCTTGACCAACCCGCCGCTCGGCGGGTTTTTTATTGCCCGAATGGTTATTTTTTGTCATGATGCTAGATTCATGTACAAGATTTAAGGGGCGCTTCGCTTATGAACTATATCCTCGCAGCACTTGATAATTCTGCTCAGCAAGCCCCTGTCACTGCAGCCGCGATTTGGGCGGCAGGGCGCCGAAAAGAAGGCATTCGCTTTATTCATGCGTTAGAAGAATCGGCCCCAAAAAAGCCAAACAAATCGCGTAAAAATGATATAGAAGCGCAGCTTGCAGCGCTCGATGCCAAGCGTTATCGCCTCTCGTATGAACACGGCTTATTGCTGCTCAAAGATGCCGCACAAACCGCATTAGAAGCTGGGATTGAAGAGGTTGATATTCAACAGCGCCATGCCGCGTTGTTGCCAGCATTGATGGATTTCTCTCATGATGCGTCGTTGATTATTTTAGGCCGTCATGAAAACAAACGAAGCCAGGCTGATACGCTGGGCTCGCACGTTGAAAGCGTCTCAAGACGTGTGACATTGCCTATTTTGCTCACCACCGGCGCTTTTCACCCACCAAAGTCTGTGATGATTGCCTACGATGGTCGTGAAACCGCGCTGAACCTGATTAAAAAAATCAGCGAAGGGCCGATTTTGCATGGTCTGGATATGCATCTGGTGATGGTCGGCGATGATAGCGAGGCGCGCCAGGATGTGTTGCGTGAAGCGGCCGATATTTTGGCCAATACCGGTGGCAAGATTCATACCGCGCTGCTGCAGGGTAATGCCTGTCAGGTGTTAAACGACTATCAGCAACAGCATAACATCGACATGATGGTGATCGGCGCGTTCGCCCATAGCACCATGCGACGGTTTTTCTTAGGCAGCAAAACGCTGACGATGATTGCTACCAGTCAGGTGCCTTTGCTGATTATGCATTAAAGGTCACCCCGATGCGACACAGACCAGAGCGAGCTAATGAACGTTGATTTGGTGATTATTGGCGCTGGAATTGTCGGCATGGCGACGGCGCTCGCGGCACAGCGCCGCTTTCCAGATCGGCGGATTGTTGTGCTCGATAAAGCCGCGCATGCTGCGGCGCATCAAACCGGACACAACAGTGGGGTGATTCACGCCGGCGTTTATTATCCACCCGGGAGTCTGAAAGCTGAGCTGTGTCGCGCCGGTAATGCGGCGACCAAAGCGTTTTGTGATGCGCACGCTATTGATTATAGCGTGTGTGGAAAGCTGTTAGTGGCGAGTAACGAAGCGGAAGTTGCGCGCATGGAAGGGTTATACGAACGCTGCGCGGAAAATGGCTTAGAGCGTAGCTGGTGGTCCGCTGATGAATTACGCGAACGCGAGCCTAATATTGTAGGACTTGCAGCCGTTCATGTGCCGTCAACCGGTATTGTTTCTTATGCGGCGATTACCGAAGAGATGGTCGAGGTGTTTTGTGCGGGCGGCGGTGAGGTGTTCTTTAATAGCGAAGTGATCGCGATTAATGAGCGCAAAGATGGGGTTGGCGTGCAGACAGAGGCACGTGAGATCAACGCACAATTTATGATTGCTTGTGCGGGCTTGCAGGCTGATCGCGTTCTGGCGATGATGGGGCAAAAGCCGGATTTTGTCATTTGTCCGTTTCGTGGTGAATACTATCAGCTACCCGCCAAACACAACGATATTGTTCACCATCTGATCTATCCGATTCCTGAGCCGGGGGTGCCATTTTTAGGGGTGCATTTAACGCGGATGATCGATGGATCGGTCACGGTTGGACCGAATGCTGTGCTGGCGATGGCGCGAGAAGGGTATCGAAAACGTGATATCGATTTAGGGGATTTATGGCAGATGATCACCCACCGTGGGATTCGCCGTGTGTTAGCGAAAAACTGGCGCCATGGTTTGAAAGAGCAAGGCGATTCGTGGTTTCGTGCTCGTTATTTGCGCGCGGTGCAGAAATACTGCCCAAGCATTGGACTAGAGGATTTACAACCTTACCCATCAGGGGTTCGCGCGCAGGCTGTATCGGATGCCGGCGAGCTGATTGAAGATTTTCTTTGGCGTCACACCCCGCGCAGTTTGCATGTCTGCAATGCGCCATCACCAGCAGCGACCTCAGCGATGCCGATTGCCGAGCGCATAATCGCCACGCTGGACAAAACACAAAAACATTATCTATAATTAATGAAAGCTTGGTAACGTCCAAGTTTTACCACCAACGGAGAGAACGATGAAAAAATCCCTATTAACCCTTGCCGCTGCAGCGGTGATGAGCATGAGTGCGGCCCAGGCTGAAGACCATGAATACATTTTGGCAACGGCATCGACTGGTGGCACGTATTACCCAGTTGGGGTTGCGCTGTCGACGCTGACTAAGGTTAAATTGCAGCCGGAACATGGCTTGAGTGTTTCAGCAATCAGCTCAGCTGGCTCGGATGAAAATATCCGCCTGCTGGCCAACGATGAAGCGCAGTTTGCAATTCTTCAAGGTCTGTACGGCTACTACGCCTGGCAAGGCGAAGGCCCAATGGCGGAGGCGGGTAAGCAGGAAAAGCTGCGTTCGGTGTCGATGCTTTGGCAAAACGTGGAACATTTCTTGATTGACGGCAGCAAAGTTGATAGTGGCACGGTCAGTGATTATGAGGCGGTGAAAGGTGAGCGTATGGCGCTCGGCAAACGCAACTCGGGCACGATCGGTTCCAATGAGGTGCTTTTTGCAGGCCTAGGTATCGACATCAATAAAGATTTTGAATTGATGTATGGCGGTTATGGCCCAAGCGCAGATGCGTTGCAAAACGGTCAAGTCGCTGGCGCTTCGATTCCTGCGGGGGCACCAGCTGGTGCTGTAACCAAGCTGTTTGCAGCGGTTGGCGATAAAGCGGCTATTTTGGATGTTACCGATGAACAAATCGCCGCGATGGATGATGGGCGCGATCTGTGGACCCGTTATGTGATCCCTAAGGGTACGTATGTTTCGGTTGATCGTGATGTGCAAACCATTGCCCAGCCAAACTTGCTCGCGACCTCGGTTGATGTATCTGAGGAAGATGTCTATCTGATTACCAAAGCGATTTATGAAAATTTGCCGTTCTTACAGGGTATCCATTCAGCAACCAAAGCGATGGCGCTAGAAAAAGCGATTGCTGGTTTGCCGTTGCCATTGCATCCTGGCGCTGCCCGCTATTATCAAGAACAAGGCATCGAGATCCCAGAACGCTTGTTGGTTGATTAATTAACTTCCTATTGGTTTGAAAGGTTACGTTCATCTTTTGGTGAAGAGACCGATAGACACCATTCACTATTAACCTCCCTCTTTAACGAGAGGGAGCGATAACCCACTTTTTCCTTAATCAAGACATTTTTCGCTGTTTTTCAATGAGGAATGTCAGCAAATGCTCCCGCTTAGACTGACTCTGGACACCTTATGACCTCCAATGCGACCAACCCGTTTTTGATTGCCGATAGCGGTAATCACCATCTTTCGCGTGTACTGCTAATCGCGTTTAACACCATAGCGCTAATCTTGGCGATTTTTAGCATCACCAATGCGTTTTATCCGCTGGTTTCTGAGCTGCAGCGCAATATCATTCATTTCATCGGCTTTGCCGCACTTGCGGTGATGTATTACCCACTGCATGTGGTGAATTATCGTTGGCGTAGTCAATGGCTGGATTTGATGCTCGGTTTGGGTATGGTTGTTGCGGCTGCCTGGTTTATGGGGATTGAAGATCAGGTGTATGTGCGCCAAAGTGCGCAAGAAGCGATGTTTTCAACCCTTGATTGGGTGTTTGCGGTGATTTTACTGCTCGGCACCCTCGAGCTGACCCGACGCACTACCGGTTGGGTGATCCCGATATTGATTGTGCTATCGGTGTCTTATATCAGTTGGTTGGGTGAGCTTTTACCCGGCGTGTTTCGTTTTGCCGGTCTTTCACCAGAAACGGTGTTGTTCCGCTCGATTTATGGTGATGATGCGCTCTTTGGCTCGATTGCCTCAATTTCCAGCACCTATGTATTCCTGTTTATCATCTTTGGCGCTTTTTTACTGCGCTCTGGTGCGGGCGATTTTGTCGTGGATTTGGCGCGCGGTATCGCAGGGCGCTTTATTGGTGGACCTGGCTGGGTGGCAGTAATCGCCTCAGGTCTGACCGGGACAATTTCCGGTTCAGCAGTGGCTAATACTGCCTCAACCGGGGTGATTACGATTCCCTTGATGCAGCGCGCGGGTTTTCCGTCGAAATTCGCTGCTGGTGTGGAGGCGTCTGCGTCTACCGGTGGACAAATCATGCCGCCGATTATGGGCGCTGGCGCGTTTGTCATGGCGAGCTATACGCTGATTCCTTATGAACACATTGTCGCAGTCGCGTTCTTACCCGCCATCTTGTATTTTCTGTCGGTGGCGATGTTTGTGCGCATTGAGGCGAAAAAACAAGGGTTGAAACCGGTGAGTGAAGCGAATGTCAAACCGCTCTCACAAACCTTAAAAGACCAAGGGGCGAGCTTTATTATCCCGATTGTGGTGCTGATTACGCTGTTAATTAAAGGCTATACGCCAACCTATGCGGCAGTCATCGGTATTATGACGATTATCGCAGCGAGCTGGTTAACCAAAACCAAGATGGGGCTGTCGGCGTGTCTTGAAGCGCTGATCAATGGCAGTAAAAATATGGTGATGATGGGCGTGTTGCTGTGCGCAGTGGGTTTAATCGTTAATGTGATCTCCACCACCGGGATTGGTAATACGTTTTCCCTGATGATCAGCAGTTGGGCTGATGGGAATTTATTGGTCGCGATTGTGTTGGTTGCGCTGGCGTCATTGATTTTAGGAATGGGGCTTCCGGTTACTGCCGCTTATATTGTGCTCGCGACCTTATCAGCGCCAGCGCTGACTGCGATGATGCTTGATAGTCAATTGGTGCAGATGATTGCTGATGGGGCGCTGCCAGAAAGCGTTGCGCCTTTATTAATGCTCGCTGATCCTTCGATAGCGAGCGCCATTAGTGCGCCGATGCCGATCGCTGAAGCGCAGACGCTTTTTGATAGTGTGCCCGAAGAACTGCGTTTTATGCTGCGTGATCAGGCTGTTGATCCGACAGTGGCGCAAACGGCGCTACTTTCTGCGCATATGATTGTCTTTTGGCTATCGCAAGATTCCAATGTGACACCACCAGTGTGTTTGGCGTCATTTACCGCAGCGACGATTGCGAAAACGCCGCCGATGGCCACTGGTTTTGAAAGCTGGAAATTGGCTAAGGGGATGTACATCATGCCGGTGCTTTTTGCCTATACCCCATTTTTGTCAGGCGATTGGGTGGCGAGTTTGTTGATCTTTACCTTCGGTTGTTTTGGTGTTTATGCCTTGGCTGCTGCGATGCAAGGGGCAATGGAGCGCCGCATTGGCTGGATTTATCGCGCACTACTTGCTGCTTGTGGGGTGGCGATGCTTTGGCCGAATGATATTGCGCGGATTGTCGGTTTAGCCGCTTTTGTGGTGCTGTTTATTTTGCAGTTTCGCCTAGGACAAAAACCCTCATTAACTTAGGTGGTTTTTTCGCCGATACGATGGTTGGTTTGCTACACTAAGCGTTTGCTGTGTGTAGCACACAACGGGTAGAGAAAGAGACAGGTAGTGCATGACCGTAGACCAGGGGATTGTTTTTCTTATTATTTTAGCGTCGCTGGCGATGTTCGTTTGGGGGCGTTTGCGCTATGATTTTGTCGCCTTGTTGGCGCTGCTAATTGGTGCGGCAACGGGCGTTGTTCCAGCCGGAGAAGTCTTTTCAGGTTTTGGTCATCCGGCGGTGATTACTGTGGCAGCGGTGTTGGTGCTCTCTTATGCGGCGAGTAGCGCTGGTGTGGTGGATGTTTTAGCACGCTTGGTGACTAAAGTAGGGGATAATTTGCTGGTGCAGATTTTTACTCTGACATCTTTGGTTGCCGTCTGTTCGGCTTTTATGAATAACGTCGGCGCTTTGGCGCTGATCATGCCGGTCGCGATCTGGTTAGCGCGCAAATCGGAGCGTTCGCCGAGTCTGCTGTTGATGCCGATTGCTTTTGGTTCCTTGCTTGGTGGTATGCAGACGATGATTGGTACGCCGCCGAATATTATTATTACCGGCTTTATGCAGCAAGCAACCGGTGAACCGTTTGCGATGTTCGATTTTACGCCAGTGGGTGTGGCGGCAACCGTTGTCGGGGTGGTGTTTATTTCGCTGATTGGCTGGCGGCTGATTCCGCAACGTAGTGAAGTGAGCAGCGAAGAAGACTTATTTAAGATCGAGAGCTATTTAACTGAGGTTGTGTTGCCGGAGGGGTGTGATTACGACGACCGCACGCTGCACGATCTGATTAAAGCGGTTGAAGATGAAGCCGATATCAGCGTGGTGGCGCTGATTCGTGGCAATATTCGCCGTCCTTTGCCGTCAACGTTTGAAGTCTTGCACGAAGGCGATATTTTGATGGTTGAGGCGAGCCCGGAGAGTTTAAATACGCTAATCACCGTAACCGGTGTGGTGCTTGCTGAACAAGTGCCGCATGAAGAAGATGAGGCGGCAAAACGTGCTCAAGTGAAAATGGCGGAAGTGATTGTCACGCCGGATTCGTTGCTCGTTGGCAGCTCACTCACGCGGCTGGGCGTGCGCGAAGTTTATGGCATGAATGTGCTCGCGGTCGCGCGCCGTGGTCAGCGCCTGCGTCAACGCTTGAGCCGTATTCGCTTTATTCAAGGCGATATATTATTGGTGCAAGGTCGCGCCAATCGCCTGCCAAATACGCTGCGTGAACTCGGCTGTTTGCCTTTAGCTTCACGCAGCATCAGTATTGGTAAGCCACAAAAAGTGGCGCTCGCCAGCGCGATCTTTTTTATTGCGTTAGCATTAACCACTTTTGGTGTACTTTCAGCAGCAGTGGCTTTGTCGGCCGCCGCAGTGACGATGGTGCTCACGCGCATTATTCAGCCAGGTGAGTTTTATAAAAGTATTGATATGCCGGTGATTGTTTTATTGGCAGCGATGCTGCCGGTTGGGATGGCGTTGCAAAGTACGGGCGGTTCGGATTTGATCGCCCAGGGGATTTTATCCGTAGCTGGTCATTTATCACCAGCTATGATGCTGGTGGTGCTGATGAGCGCGATCATGCTGCTAACCAATGTGATCAATAATGCGGCGGCAGTAATTTTAGCTGCACCGATTGCGCTTAAACTCGCTGAAGGGATGAATTACCAACCAGAGGCGTTATTGATGGGAGTTGCTGTAGCGTCATCTTCAGCATTTTTAACCCCGATTGGCCATCAATCGAACACCTTAGTGATGTCGCCCGGCGGTTACCAATTCGGTGATTATTGGCGGATGGGGTTGCCGCTGTCGTTGTTGGTGATGCTGGTGACCATTCCTGTGATTTTGTGGCAATTTCCTGTTTAATCTAAGGAGGGAGCGATGATTTTTGCTGATTGGTGTGTGTTAGTGGCGCTATTCTTGCCCTGGTTGTGTGCTGGTTATGGCAAATGGCAGGGTGGGTTTAGTGCGCGTGATAACCGCGATACACGCGGCTTTTTTGCTCGAGCTGAAGGGGTAGCGGCGCGGGCAAATGCGGCGCAGCAAAACAGTTTTGAGATTCTGCCAGCGTTTATCTTTGTCGTTTTACTGGCGCAATTCTCCGGTAATGCGGCAACCGCAACGATTAACCTGTTTGCCGCGCTGTTTGTGCTTAGTCGCGCGATTTATATTTGGTGTTACATCACCGATCGAGCAAAATGGCGCTCGCTCAGCTGGGGCTTGGGTTTGCTCTTTATTTTGATCCTGTTTGGCGCAGCGATCTAAAATACCGCGTGTGTGACACTTTGATCATCAGCGTTGGTGGTTTCTGCTGCGTTATCAGCTTATACTAAGGCAAGGCAAGTAAAAGCCGCTATTCCTATAAAGATAACAGCGTGAGAGGCAGAGATGATCAGCATATACGATATGTTTAAAATTGGGGTTGGGCCATCGAGCTCGCATACCGTTGGGCCGATGAGAGCCGGCAAAGCATTCCAAGATTTGTTGCGCGAAAAAGGGCTGCTTTATGACATCACACGGTTTCGTGCGCATGTCTATGGCTCGCTTTCCTACACCGGGCGGGGTCATGGTACGGATGGGGCGATTATCGCTGGGCTGGCCGGGTGTGAGCCGAATACCGTTGATACCGATGCGATGCCGGAGATGATTGAACGGATCAAACAAGAAAAACGCATCGCGGTTGATAGCACGCTGAGTGTGGATTTTGATTACGAACAGGATTTTACATTCCATAAAGAAAACCTGCCGCTACACGAAAATGGTTTACGCCTTGAAGCGTATGCCGATGATAAGCTCATACTGAGCGAAGTGTATTATTCGATTGGTGGCGGTTTTATCGTTGACGAAGCGCATTTTGGCCACGAACCGGAAGCGGGCGAAACCCATGTGCCGTATCCTTATCAGTATGCTGATGATCTACTTGCGCATTGTGACGAGCATCATATCCGCTTATCGACCTTGATGCTGCGCAATGAATGTGCGCTGCATAGTGAATACGATATTCGTGCGTACAGTAATGAGATTTGGTCAGTGATGCAGGGGTGTATTGAACGTGGGCTGAATCATGAAGGGGTGTTGCCGGGTAAGCTGCGCCTGCCGCGGCGCGCGCCACAGCTAAAACAGCGCTTACAATCTAACGAACAGACCAACGACCCGATGAAGCTTATTGATTGGGTGAATATGATCGCTTTTGCGGTCAATGAAGAAAATGCGGCCGGGGGACGGGTGGTGACCGCGCCAACCAACGGGGCGTGCGGTATCGTTCCGGCGGTGCTTTCTTACTACAATAAATATATTCAGCCGCTGGATGAGGACACCACGCTGCGTTATTTCCTCGCCTGCAGCGCGATTGGCAGCTTGTATAAAATGAACGCCTCGATTTCCGGGGCGGAAGTGGGTTGCCAAGGTGAAGTCGGCGTGGCGTGTTCGATGGCAGCCGGCGGGCTGACCGATATTATGGGCGGCACGGCGGTACAAGTATGTGTGGCGGCAGAAATCGCTATGGAACACCATTTGGGGTTGACCTGTGATCCATTGAGTGGTTTGGTGCAGGTGCCGTGTATTGAGCGCAACGCGGTATCCTCGATTAAGGCGATTAATGCCTCGCGGATGGCGATGCTGCGCAGCTCAAAATCAGCTGTTTCCCTTGATGAAGTGATTAAAACGATGTACGAAACCGGCAAAGACATGCATGTGAAATACCGCGAAACCTCGACGGGTGGCTTAGCAAAACATGTGCCGTGTTAATCGCGCGATTTATCGGTAACATAGCGCATAAGTGTTTATTAGAAGGCAAGTGTGATGGAGTTTTCCCAGTTTGGTGATCGCTTTACGCAAAAAAGCGGTATTTTGCAGTTAATGGATGATTTAGGCGATGCGTTAAAAAGCGCAGAACCAGTTAATATGCTTGGTGGCGGTAATCCGGCTTCCATTGAGGCAGTTAATGACGCTTTTTTATCTGGCTACGAGCGTCTTGGTGCTTCCGCGCTGGAGAATATGGGGAATTATTCTAACCCTCAAGGTGATGCTCGGTTTATTGACGCGTTAGTGGCGTTTTTTAACCGTCATTACGGCTGGGGCATCACGCGTAAGAATATTGCGTTAACCAATGGTTCGCAAAATGCCTTTTTCTATTTATTCAATCTCTTTGCTGGTGAGTATCAAGACGGCGCGCGGAAAAATATTCTACTACCGCTCGCCCCGGAATATATCGGCTATAGCGATGTGCAGGTGGGTGGGGCGCATTTTAGTGCGGTCAAGCCGCGTATTGAAGAAGTCACCCATCAGGGTGAAGGCGGTTTTTTCAAATACCGCGTCGATTTTTCAGCGTTAGAAAATCATCCGGATTTGCTTGCCGGACGGATTGGCGCGATTTGCTGCTCACGGCCAACTAACCCTACCGGTAATGTGCTCACTGATGAAGAAATGGCGCATTTACGCCGTATTGCTGAGGCTTATGATGTGCCGCTAATTGTCGATAACGCCTACGGCATGCCGTTTCCGAATATCATTTTTAGCGAGGCGACGTTACGTTGGGACGCACAAACCATTTTGTGTTTGAGTTTGTCGAAAATTGGCCTGCCGGGTGTGCGATGTGGGATTGTGCTTGCTGATGAGAAAGTGATTTCAGCGATTAGCGCGCTCAATGCGATCATTAATTTGGCGCCAACCCGCTTTGGGGCGGCGATTGCTACGCCGCTTCTTGAAGACGATCGCTTGCTGGAGCTCTCTGAGCAAAGTATTCGTCCGTTTTATCAACGCAAAGCGGATTTGGCGGTGCGCCTGCTCAAAGAAGCATTTGGCGATACGCCGTTGCGTATTCATAAACCTGAAGGGGCGATTTTCCTCTGGCTGTGGTTTCCTGATTTACCGGTTAACACGATGACCCTTTATCAGCGGCTTAAAGCGAACAATACGGTGATTATCCCCGGCGAATACTTCTTCCCCGGCATCGATACCGATGATTATGCGCACGCGCACCAATGTATTCGTATGAGTATTGCTCAGCCCGATGAAGTACTCACTAGCGGCATCGCGGCGATTGCTGAAGCAGTGCGTGAAGCCTATGCAGAAGGGGCAGGGGCTGCCTGATTATTGGTTTTTACGACGCAGGGCTTCTAACTCGTCGAGCAATTCTAAAATCAGTGCGGTGGCCGGTGCGCTGGCATCAAAATCGCGGCGGATGCGCTGTGCGCGGCGTAGCAAGGTGAGTTGCGCGCCGCTATAGGTCGCGTTTTGTGGCTCGCCATCAACAATAATCACCGATTCTTCAATCAAACTCAACACCCATTCTGCTTCACAGTCGGTGGCGTTGAGTATTTCGCTAAAATTCAGATAAATATCTTGGTTCATGTTCCCTCCTTACGCGCCGTAATGTTCAGCAAGACGCTGCCAAGCGGCTTTGTCCGCATCGTTTTGCACCGGCGGCATAGTGATATGAATATGGATATAAAGATCACCTGGAATTTTTGCCGGAATCCCTTTGCCTTTTAAACGGATTTTCTGCCCTTGCTGACTGGCATTGGGTAGCGTAACCGCTAACTTGCCGGCCGGTGTGTCTATGGTGACCTTCTCACCGAGTGCTGCTTGCCAGGGTCGGGCGTCAAAACGCATGTGTACGTCTTTTGCGTTATCGACATAGAGATGGTCGTGGGTATGAAAACGGATTTTTAGGAATAAATCGCCATTTTTGCCACCACCCATACCGGGTAATCCTTGGCCGGCCAGGCGGATTTGCTGACCTTCGCTAATCCCTTTGGGGATGGTGACGTTTAAGGTTTTCTGCGTTTGGCTGAGCCGCCCTTGCGCATCGATGGTGGGTACATTAAGGGTCAAGCTGCGTTTTGCGCCATGATAGGCGGCATCGATATCGACAGAAAGCTCAGCGTGCTGGTCTTCACCGCGCATCGATCCATGGCTTTGTTGGCGCGCGCCAGCACGACCAAAGGCTGAAAAAATATCGTCAAAGCGGAAATCGCCACTACCAAAAGGCGCACCATCGCCAAAGTCTTCGCGGCGGAATTGATAACCACCAGCACCACCAAACTGACTAAAATCTGCTTCGTCAAACCCATGCTGTTGACCAGTCGCGCGACCACCGGTAAATGGGTTGTTGAGCTGCTCGTCGTACTCTGCACGCCGTTCTTTATTTTTAAGTACGTTATACGCCTGGTTGATTTTGCTGGTCATCTCGTCGGCGTCAGCTTCTTTGCTGACATCGGGATGATATTTGCGCACCAGCTTGCGGTAGGCTTTTTTGATCTCGGTGTCATCGGCATTTTTGCTCACCCCGAGTATGTCATAATACGTTTCTTGCGCCATAAACCTCGTCCTTTTTTTACTTAGGTTCATTAGAGAACTATCGTAGCACTTCGCCAGTCAGAGAATACTTTCTGCTGATTACATTTATGTGAGTTTTGATCAGCTTTGTATCGATAAAATTGAGCCTGTTCAATCGTCATGGACAGTTGCGATTCGTGCAAAAAGCGCGATAATACCGCGCATGAATCCAGATTTAGACACTGTTTTATCCACTGATCGCCACGGCTTAGCCTCGTTAAGCGACCGTATTGCTCAGCGCCAACAGCGCGGGCAGCCCGTTGATCGTATGCAAGCAAAATTTGACGCGCTCTATGAGCGCTCACACGCTACATATCAAAAAAGACTAAACACCTTACCTAAACCATCACTCGATGCAGATTTACCGGTGTTGGCTGAAAAAGACACGCTTAAACGGTTAATCGCTGACAATCAGGTGGTGATTATCAGCGGCGAAACCGGCTCGGGTAAAACCACGCAGCTTCCGCAGCTGTGTCTTGATTTGGGCCTGGGCGCACGTGGATTGATTGGTCATACTCAGCCACGACAGATCGCTGCACGCTCAGTGGCTGCGCGCATTGCTGAAGAGTTGAGTGTTCCGCTCGGTGGTGTGGTCGGTTATCAAGTACGTTTTGATGAAAAAACCAGCGACGATACGGTCATTAAGCTGATGACCGATGGGATGCTACTTGCCGAAACGCTGAGTGATCCGTTTTTATCGCGTTATGAAGTGATTATCGTTGATGAGGCGCATGAGCGCAGTTTGAATATCGATTTTTTACTCGGTTATTTGCATCAACTGCTCACCAAGCGCCCTGATCTTAAACTCATCATCACCTCGGCGACGATCGATGCTGATAAATTTGCCACCCATTTTAATCATGCGCCACAAATTAATGTGTCAGGGCGCACGTATCCGGTGAGTATTCGTTATCGCGAACCAGAGCCAGATAGCGACATGAGTCGCGCGATTGTCGATGCAGTCGATGAATTAGATAGCGAAGGGCGTGGCGATGTGTTGGTGTTCTTACCCACCGAACGCGATATTCGTGAAACGGCCAAAGCGCTTAATCAGGCGGAGCTGCGCGATAGCGATATCTTGCCGCTATTCGGCCGTTTGTCGCTTGCCGACCAACAAGCGGTATTTCACCCCAAAGCACGACGGCGGATTGTGTTGGCGACCAATGTGGCAGAAACCTCGCTCACTGTGCCGCGGATTAAATATGTGATTGATACAGGAACCGCGCGCATCAGCCGCTATTCGCTGCGCACGAAAACCCAGCGCCTGCCGATTGAGGCGATTTCACAAGCCAGCGCCAACCAACGGGCTGGGCGCTGTGGGCGGGTGAGCGCTGGGGTGTGTATTCGTCTCTACACAGAAGAAGACTTTAACGCACGCCCTGAATTTACCGAGCCAGAAATTTTACGCACCAACCTCGCGGCGGTGATCTTGCAAATGCTGACCTTGCGATTGGGCGAGGTGGCAGATTTTCCGTTTGTTGACCCACCAGACCAGCGACAAATCAACGATGGCTATCGGCTGTTGTTTGAACTCAAAGCGGTGGACGAAGGGAATCGACTCACGCCGTTGGGCAAGCGGATGGCGCAATTGCCGATTGACCCGAGATTTGCACGGATGGTCTTTGCCGCGGAAACTAATGGTTGCCTCCACGAAGCGCTGATTGTCTTAGCAGCGCTGTCGATTCAAGACCCGCGTGAGCGCCCCTTTGGGCAGGAGGCGCAAGCCGATATGCGCCAGGCGGTGTTTGTCGATAAAAAAAGCGATTTTCAAAGCCTGCTCAACCTGTTTGCTGCTTATCAACGCGCACGCCGTAAACTGTCGAACAACAAGCTGCGCGGTTGGTGCAAAAGCTACTTTCTTAATGCGTTACGCATGCGTGAATGGCGTGAGCTGGTGAATCAATTATTGCGCGAGGTTCACCAACAAAAACTGCGCGTGAACGAACTCAAACCGCCGCAACCGCGTAACGCACTCACAGAAATTGCTGAAGGCACTAAAGGCAGCCTTGGCTATGATAATCCGCATTTAGAGACCTTGCACCGCAGTCTGTTGAGCGGTTTGCTCGATCAAGTCGGGCTGTGGGATGAGCAAAATAGCGATTATAGCGGGCCGCGCGGGCGTAAATTTGTGATATTCCCCGGTAGTGTGTTGGCAAAAAACAAACCCCAAGCAGTGATGGCCGCCAATATCGTTGAAATCAATCGTACCTTTGCACGCACGTGCGCGCCGATTGAGTTGCATGAATTAGAAACGCTCGCTGCACACCTCACCAAAACCCAATACGCCAACCCCCATTGGTCGAAAAAGGCCGGGAATGTGATGGCGCATGAATCGGTGTTGCTTTACGGGTTGCCGATTGTTGCGGAACGTCAAAAGCCTTTTGCCGGTCAAGACGCCGCATTGGCGCATGAGATTTTTGTCCAAGAAGCGTTGGTCACCGGTGAGATCCGTACCCGTGTTAAAGCGATTGAGGCGAATCGAGCGTTACTCGCAGAGCTGGAAGTTAGGGAGGAAAAAACGCGTAGCCGAGGCATTATTATCGATGAGCAGGCGATGGCGGATTTTTATTTTCAGCGCCTGCCGGAGTCGGTGCATAGTGTGGTCAGTTTTGAGCAGTGGGTGAAGAAAAACGGCGAGTCGTCTCTGCGCATGCAAGACAGCGATTTATTGCTCGACGATTCAGCGTTAAGCAAGCAAGATTACCCGGAATACCTGCACGTGCATGGTCATAAATTGGCGCTCGAATATGCCTTTGATCCGGGTGGGCACGCTGATGGGATCACCGTGTTGGTGCCGATTACGGCATTAAACGCGCTTGATGAGCGCACTTTTGAACGCCTTGTGCCAGCGATGCTTGAAGAAAAGATTGCCGCTTTGATGCGGCGCCTGCCAAAACTGTGGCGGCGACAGTTGGTGCCAATACCTGATTTTGCCCGTGCTGTGCATGAGCGGTTAAACGAAGATCAGGGTGATGAAGGGCTGGTAGAGGCGATACGTCGTCATATTGCGCAGATCAAAGGGGTTAATATCCCGGATGACGCGTTTGATGAGGCGAAAATTGACGCCCATTACCGGATGAATTATCGCGTGATTGACGCCAATAAGCGTTCGTTAGGAGAAGGGCGTGATTTAGCGTTACTGCAAGAAGAACTAGGTGAACGGGCAGCGCAGCAGTTTAATCGCCGCAGCCGTAGCACTTTGGCTGATAGCGACACAGAGATTCATGAATGGCAATGGGATAAGTTGCCGACTCAAGAACGGATGAAAGGCGGTATCATCGGTTATCCGGCACTAAGCGTTGACGGTGAGTCGGTGTATCTGCGCTTACATGACGATCCTGAACGTGCTGAGGTAGCACACCGCGAAGGCGTGCGTGCATTACTCAAACAAAAGCTCCACAGTCAGATTAAGTATTTAAAGAAAAATTTACCGCAGTTCACCACCATGAGCCTGCACTACCGCAAAATCAGCAACGACACCCACTTACTCGATGATATTATTCAAGCGCTCATTGAGCGAGTGTGTTTGCCTGGTGAGGCGCCACGCAGCAAACAAGCTTTTGCCAAAGTATTGGCTGATGGTGAGCAACATTTAGTGCGTAGTGCTAACGAATTAGCGCGCCAACTCGCTGATTTGCTGGCTGAGTACAGTCGGATTAACGAGCGCCTGCGTCGTGTGAAGCATAAAAGCGCCAAAACCGATATTCAGTCGCAGCTTGAGCGCCTGGTTTTCCCTGGGTTTATTCGCCAAACACCAGCTGCGCGACTACCGGATGTGGCGCGCTATCTCAAAGCCATCAACGTGCGCTTGGATAAACTCGAACGTGAACCGCTTAAAGACGCCAGTCGCCAACAGAGTATCTCGCCGTGGGATGATAAGCTGAACGCCTGGCTGACGTCACTTAATATCGATCGCCCTCATGAGTCGTGCAAGCAGGCCAAGCAACAAATCGCGCTGATTGGCTATTTTTACACGCTAGAAGAATACCGCATCCAAACCTTCGCTCAGGAAATCGGCACAAAAGGCAAAGTTTCCGAGAAAGCGCTCGCTGCTTTTTTTTGATGAAAATGGGAGTTAACTATGACAAACCATACATTGCAACAACTCCTAAGTGAAAGAAAATCGTGGGGTTTTTACTTGTGGAGATTATCTTTAAGTCTTTTGATCTTTGGTTCGTTGCTCCAGTCTGTTATCGTTTTTGGCTCTATCGCTAAGGACGGTTTTTTTATGATGTTGGCGAATAGTTGGAGTATTCCTTATGTAGGCATCATCGTGTTTTTAGGGTTTATCCTGCTTTACTTCTTGCTTCATTCATCAGGTGGCTATGCTATCGCCATAAGATCCTCGCGTTTCTACTCAATCTAGTGATATTTAGTGTTTATTTTCTCATCACTATTGGGGCAAGAGTATTCGATGGATCATCTTCTGCAATTGAACCTTATATTATGATGTTCTTTTGTACATCCGCTGTGTTGCTGATTAATGAATTTTTTATTTATAGAGCAAAAAAGCATGCTCGCTCGCCGTTGTAAGTTGATCTCGCTGAAGGTGTGTCTACTGCTTGACTGCCATAGCCTGGATTGAGCCGCCTCAGGAACTTTACCAACACTCTATACACTGAGGGTGTATTCCATTTTCTAAAAACATCACCGCCAAATTTTCGCTCTAAGAAGGGTGGTGAGCAAAAACCAGAAAATTTAAGGATCGATTCTTGGCTGAGGTCATCTAAAACCCCCATCTTTTATATAGTCATTGTGCGGTTAGTCTCTGTAATATCGCTAATTCCTGTCAGTGTTTCAATTTTTCAAGCGGGCGTTTATAATAAAATCAAGGTCAAACGATAATAAGGATAGATTATTAATTGACCAAGCACTAAATTAAACGTATGATTGAAATATGAGGAAGAGCATGACCAACGAATCACAATCCACGCAGACAATGAACCGTATTTTTGCAAGTGCGGAAAAATTGTTTGTCGAACATGGTTTTGAAAGCACATCGCTGCGTAACATCACCACTGATGCGAACGTGAATCTGGCGGCGATTAACTATCACTTTGGTGGGAAAGAAGCGCTGATTAAAGCGGTTTTTGTCCGTCGGTTTGCACCGTATTTACATGAGTGTACGCGTGAAGTGGAAACGTTGCAGACGCTAAATAGTCGCTATGGTGTTGAGGATGTGGTGCGTGTGTTGTTGAAACCTGCGCTCAGTCTGGCCAATCAACCCGACAAACAAGGGCTCATTTTTGTGCGTTTGATTTCGCGGATGCTGGTCGACAATCATCGTTTGGTACGCGACACGATGACTAGCGAATCGGAAAGCCTGATTGGTAGTTTGCTTGCCGCGTTAAAGCCATTGTTGCCTGATTATAGTGATCAAACCTTGCAATGGCGGATTCATTTTATGTTCAGCCTCATTTTTCATGCTTTTGCCGGTAACGATATTTTTAAATTGATGTTGCCTGGTGAGGCTGGCTCTGCTCGAGATCCGGAATTGATTGCCCGTCAATTAATGCCATTTCTTACAGGTGCCGTTTCGGCGCCTAATCCTGTTTAATGTTATCAATTTAAGGAGAACTTCTTATGTCCTGGATCATTGGTATTGTATGCTTTCTAGTCATTGTCGGCGCGTTAGCATATTTTAGTGCGCCTGTATGGCTGTGGGCGGTTGGCGTTGCTTTAGCGCTAGCGCTTGTTCATGCCCATTGGCTGGTGTTTTTGCTGGCGTTTGCTGTGTGTGCGATTGCCGGCATCCCTTCGCTACGTAAAAACATTGTCAGTAAGCCTGCGCTGGCTTTTTTCAAAAAAGTACTACCAGAGCTTTCAGAAACTGAGCGTGAAGCGATTGACGCGGGTACCGTTTGGTGGGACGCAGAAGTTTATTCTGGCAAACCCGATTGGGAAAAATTAAGTAATTTTGCTGATCCTAAATTAAGCGAAGAAGAACAAGCGTTTTTAGATGGTCCGGTTGAAGAGCTTTGTGAGATGCTTGATGATTGGGATATCGTGCATAAACGCCGTGATTTACCACCAGAAGTTTGGCAATTTATTCGTGAAAATGGCTTTTTCGCGATGATCATCAAAAAGAAATTTGGTGGGCTTGAATTCTCTAACTATGCGCACGCGAAAGTAGTTGGTAAAGTGGCGAGTCGTTGTGGTACAGCCGCAGTCACTGTTATGGTGCCAAACTCATTAGGCCCAGGCGAATTGCTGCAACATTATGGTACCAAAGAGCAGCAAGATTATTATTTACCGCGTTTGGCGAAAGGCGAAGACATTCCTTGCTTTGCATTGACCAGCCCATATGCAGGTTCTGATGCGGGTGCGATCCCGGATTTTGGTGTGGTAGAGCGCGGTAGCTATACCGATCCTCGCACCGGTGAAAAACATGAAGATGTACTCGGTATTCGCGTATCGTTTGAAAAACGCTGGATGACTTTAGGGCCATTGGCAACTGTCTTTGGTTTGGCGTTTAAACTCAAAGATCCAAACAAACTGTTAGGCGATAAAGAAGATATCGGTATCACCTGTGCGCTGTTGCCTAAAGGTACAGAAGGGCTGTTGCACGAACGTCGCCACTATCCAAACAACTCACCATTTATGAATGGCCCGGTGTGGGGTAAAGACGTTTTCTTCCCAGTCGAGTGGATCATTGGCGGTCAAGAGTTCGCTGGTCAAGGCTGGCGGATGCTGATGGAATGTCTATCAGTAGGCCGTTGTATTTCATTGCCAGCACTGTCTGTCGCTGCAGGTAAAGCATGTAGCTATACCACGGCTGCTTATTCTGGCGTGCGTCACCAGTTCGGTTTGCCAATTGGTAAATTTGAAGGGGTTGACGAGGCGTTAGCGCGCATTGGCGGCTATACCTACCAAATGGAATCAGCGCAGGATTTAGCGATGGTTGGCTTGGATAGCGGTGAGAAGCCGTCAGTCATCTCTGCCATCCTGAAATACCACAACACCGAGCGGATGCGTTATTGCATCAACGACGCGATGGATATCCACGGCGGTCGTGCGGTAGTAACCGGTCCGCGGAATTATTTGGCTTCGGCGTATAACGCGATTCCTGTGGCGATCACGGTTGAAGGCGCGAATATCCTTACCCGTTCGATGATGATCTTTGGCCAAGGGGCATTCCGTTGTCACCGTTATGTACTCGAAGAAATTTATGCAGTTGGTGAGAACGATCTTGACCGCTTTGACAAAGCACTTGCTGGACACATCAAGCAAGTTGGACGTAATAAAGTGCGTAGTCTTGTGCTCGGGGTGACCAATGGTGCGTTTACCAGTGCGCCATCACATGCGGGCAAAATGGCGAAATATTATCGCCAGATCAACCGTCTGTCAGCTGCGTTTGCCTTTACCGGTGAGATCGCGATGGTTAGCCTGGGTGGCTCACTGAAATTCCGTGAGAAACTCTCGGCGCGTTTGGGCGATGCCTTTTCTAACCTCTATATTGCCTCAGCAGTACTCAAGCGCTTCCAGCGCGATGGTTCGCCAGACAGTGATTTGCCATTTGCGCAGTGGGCAGTAGAAAAAGCGCTGTTTGACGCTGAAGATGCGCTTGCTGGCTTTATTGATAACTTACCCGCACGTCCGTTCGCATGGGTGCTCAAAGTAGTGGTGTTCCCATTAGGTCGCCGTTGTAAAGAACCTTCTGATCGCCTAGGCACTAAAGTGACGCGGACGATGATGGAATTTGGCCCAGCGATGGAGCGTTTGACGCGTTATGTGTACGTTTCAAAAGCCGACCCGCGTAACATCAATGAGCCAACAGCGGCGTTGATGCCAGCGTTAAAAGCGATCCGCGCGACCGAAGAAACGGAAAAAACCATCCGTAAAGCAGAGCGTAACGGTGAGCTAACCTCTTACTATCCGGATGTTCGTTTGGATGAGGCCGTGGAGAAAGGCTTGATCAGCGCTGAAGAGCGTGATGCAGCGCGCGAGGCGCGTGAGCTGATGCGTTTGAATATCGTGGTCGATGATTTCGACATGCAGCTTGAAGATTACGACAAAGAATTATTTGACCGCGTGGTCTTCCTCTCTCGTTAATCGTTTCAATCATGGCCCGCGCTCTGCGGGCCATCTTCTAAGGAGTTTATTATGAGTCATAAACCGATTCGCACGGTTGCTGTATTAGGCGCGGGTGTGATGGGCGCACAAATTGCCGCACATTTTGCGAATGCGCACTACCCGGTTAAATTATTCGATTTGGTCGCTAAAGAAGGCGATGATCGTAACGCGATTGTTAATAAAGCACTCAAGCGTTTGAGTAAGCTCAAACCCGCACCATTTGCCGAAGCTGGCGTTGAAGGGCTAATCACCGCGTGTAACTACGAAGATGATTTAGAGCAGCTAAAAGACTGTGATTTAGTGATCGAAGCGATTGCTGAAAAGCTCGAGTGGAAGCGCGATTTATACGAGCGTATTGCCCCAGCTTTACGTGATGATGCGATTTTAGCGACCAACACATCTGGTCTGTCGATTCAAGAGCTGGCCGAAGCGGTTCCTAAAAGTGCGCGTCCGCGTTTTTGCGGGGTGCATTTCTTTAACCCACCGCGCTACATGCATTTAGTCGAGCTGATTCCTTGTAAAGGAACACAAGCAGAGGTGCTCGATCGCCTGGAAACATTTTTGGTTTCTCGCTTAGGTAAAGGCGTGGTTCGCGCGCGCAATACGCCAAACTTTATCGCCAACCGCGTGGGTGTGTTTGCCATGCTGGCCGCTGTAAAACACGCGCAAGCCTTCGGATTAGGTTTTGATGTGGTCGATCAGCTCACTGGTCGCCTGTTGGGTCGCCCGAAATCAGCGACCTTCCGTACTGCTGATGTGGTCGGTCTGGACACCATGGCGCATGTGGTGAACACTAAGAAAGAGCGTTTGCAAGACGATCCGTGGCACGCCCATTATGTGATGCCTGACTATTTGCAAAAATTGATTGATAACGGCGCTCTAGGTCAGAAATCCGGCGCGGGCTTCTACAAGAAGGAAGGCAAAAAAATCAGCCAATTTAACCCTGAAAGCGGCGAGTATGTGCCAGCAGATGGCAAGGCTGACGCAGATGTGGTGGCTATTCTGAAAAATAAAGATGCTGGTGCGCGTTTGGCGGCATTACGCGCCAGTGATCATCCGCAGGCGCAATTTATTTGGGCGTGTCTGCGTGATACCTTCCATTACGCGGCGTATCATCTCGCTGATATTGCCCACTGTGCACGCGATATCGATTTGGCGTTACGTTGGGGCTTTGGCTGGGACGAAGGTCCGTTTGAGACCTGGCAAAAAGCAGGTTGGTCACAAGTTGCCTCTTGGATCAGCGAAGATATTGCTGACGGTAAAGCGCTTGCTGATGCCGCTCTTCCAGCTTGGGTAGAAAAAATCGACGGCGTTCATAGCCCGAAAGGCTCTTATGACGCGGCAAATGATCGCTTCTTGCCACGTAGTGATTTGCCCGTTTATGCACGACAAATTGTGCCAGCGCTGGTTTATGGTGAAGCACAAGGTGGGCTCGGCCATACGGTCACTGAAACCGACACTTTGCGCACCTTTACCTTAGATCATGCCGCCGCTGAGGGCTTATTGGTTGCGTCATTTAAAACCAAAATGCGTACCTGTAGTCACACACTGCTCAAAGATTTGATGGCAGCGATTGATTTGGCAGAGGCTGAGTATGATGGCTTGGTGATCTGGCAAGGCGCTGAAGGGCCATTCTCAGCCGGGGCGGATTTGGCTTCAGTACAAGAAGACGTGCTTTCCGGCAACTTAAGTGCAGCAACCCAGTTTGCTAAAGACTTCCAGCGCACCTCGATGCGTATCCGTAACAGTGGTGTACCGGTGGTTGCTGCTGCCCAAGGCTTAGCGCTTGGTGGCGGCTGTGAATTCTTGATGCATTCAGATCGTGTGGTCGCAGCTCTTGAGAGCTACATTGGTTTGGTGGAAGTCGGTGTGGGCTTATTGCCAGGTGGTGCGGGTACGAAAGAGTTCGCCATGCGCGCAGCAAAGCATGCGCATGGTAACTACGCAGCCGCTTTACGCGATCGCTTCATGACGATTGCCACTGCGAAAGTCAGCACCAGCGCGGTTAATGCCCAAGAGCTGGGTTATCTGAAAGACAGCGATGTGGTGGTGTTTAACGGCTACGAGCTGCTTTATGTTGCGCTCAAACAAGCCGGTGCGTTGGCAAGCGCCTATCGTCCGCCAGTAAGTAAACCGTTTAAAGTCGGCGGACGCAGCACAGCAGCTACCTTCAAAGGTCAGCTGACCAATATGCTTGCTGGGCACATGATCAGTGAATACGACTACGAAATCGCCAGCACTATTGCCGGGATTATGACCGGTGGTGATGTTGATGAGGGCACAAAAGTTAATGAAGATTGGCTATTGCGCATTGAACACGAGGGCTTTATGAAGTTAGTCGCTAACTCGAAAACCCACGAGCGTATTCAGCACATGCTGAAAACCGGTAAACCGTTGCGCAACTAATCGGAGAAAAAGTATGAGTCAAAATGTTTATATTGTTGCTGCTACGCGTACCCCAGTCGGTAAAGCGCCACGCGGCATGTTTAAAAATGTCCGTCCTGATGATTTATTGGTGCATGTGATCCAGTCTGTGCTTGCCCAAGCACCAAGTATTGATCCGGCGCAGATTAGCGATGTGATCACCGGTTGTGCGTTTCCTGAAGCCGAGCAAGGGCTGAATATCGCACGTTACGGCGCACAGCTCGCGGGGTTGCCTGATAGTGTGCCTGGCCTTACCGTGAACCGCTGGTGTGCTTCTGGGTTGAATGCGGTACAGATTGCTGCTGACCGCATTCGCTTAGGTGAAGCCGATGTGATGATCGCCTCAGGGGCAGAATCGATGTCGATGGTGCCGATGATGGGTAATAAAGTCTCGCTGAATCCGAGTATTTTTGATGACGATCATGTGGCGCTCGCCTACGGGATGGGCACAACCGCAGAAAACGTTGCTAAAGAGTGGCAGGTGTCACGCGAAGATCAAGATGCTTTTTCCGTAGAATCACACCGTCGTGCGTTACAGGCGCAAGAAGAAAACCGCTTTGCCGATGAAATCAGCCCGATTGAGGTGACTTATCGTCAGCCTGATTTGGCCAGCGGTGAAGTGCGTACGGTACGTAAAACACTCAGTGTTGATGAGGGTCCACGTTCTGGCACGACTATGGATGTGCTTTCTGGGTTGCGTCCAGTGTTTGATGTTAAAGGTTCAGTGACTGCCGGTAATAGCTCACAAATGTCTGATGGGGCGGGTGCGGTATTATTGGTTTCAGAAAAAGTGCTTAAAGAGCTCAATCTGACGCCACTGGCGCGTTATTGCACTTTTGCTGTTAAAGGGGTGCGTCCGGCAGTGATGGGGATCGGTCCAAAAGAAGCGATTCCTGCAGCGTGTCGACAAGCCGGGATTGCGCAGAATGATCTTCAATGGATTGAGCTCAACGAAGCCTTCGCTGCGCAGTCGGTTGCGGTGATGCGTGATCTGGATTTGGATCCAGCGCGGGTCAATCCAAACGGTGGCGCGATTGCCTTAGGACATCCACTGGGGGCAACCGGTGCGATTCGCACCGCGAGTCTCATTCATGGTATGCGCCAACAAGGCCAATCTGGCTACGGCATGGTGACTATGTGTATCGGTAGCGGTATGGGCGCTGCCGGTGTGTTTGAGGTCTTTTAACCCTCGTTCGAACACAGGCAAAGCCTCACCTTTTGGTGGGGCTTTGTTGTTTTGGGCGAGCGTTGCTGGGTATGTGTTTTGCTGTTGTGGTATTGAGAAATGCTGAAGGTGATTTTCTCGACTATTAAATACTGAGATGGTATAAAAGTGGTTTGGGTTTGATTGGCGAAGATTCGCTAACAGGAGATGAAGATGGATGTAGCAAAGTATGTCGATTATCTGGTCGATTGGCTGGAGCGTGAGCGGCGTGATTTTTACAAAATGGATGGCTATGTGCTCGGCGTTAGTGGGGGCGTCGATTCGGCGGTGGTTGCGCACTTATTAGCGAAAACCGGCGCACCAGTAACGACGTTAATGCTGCCTAGCTCGGTCAGTAGCGATGCTGATGAAGATTATGCGCGCTCAGTGCTTGATCATGCCGGCTTGAGTGGTGATGTGGTTTCGATTGCCCCGATGTATGAGGCGGTGATGGCCTCAGTCGCGCCCTTGCTCGGTGATGAAGAAAAGCGGGTGAATGTCTTGCGTGGGAACCTACAGGCTAGACTGCGTATGATTACCTTATATACCGTGGCGCAAAGCCGCCGCGCAGTAGTGGTCGGTACGGATAACGCGGCAGAGTGGTACACCGGTTATTTCACCAAATACGGCGACGGCGCGGCGGATGTTGTGCCGATGACGCATTTACGCAAAGAACAGGTGTATGAATTGGCGCGCTATCTTGGTGTACCAGAAGGCGTTATCAATAAACCGCCGAGTGCTGGACTATGGCAAGGTCAGACTGACGAAGGTGAAATGGGCGTGACTTACCAAGATTTGGATGCGTTTTTACGCGGTGAATCGGTGAGTGAGGCTGCCGAAGAACGTATCGCATTTTGGCATGACCGTTCCTATCATAAGCGCGAAATGCCACGCACGCCGTTGTCGCCCGATGAGTATTAAGTGCTATCGAGACTATCGGCCGCAGCTTGCGCCGTCGGCTTGGGTGGATGTGCAGGCGTTAGTGGTTGGCCAGGTGAGCCTCGCTGAATCAGTCAGTGTGTGGCCAATGGCGGTTTTGCGTGGCGATGTGGGTAAAATCAGCGTCGGCGCGCGTACGAATATTCAAGATGGTGCGGTGGTGCATGTGACGCACGCCAGTGAGTACATCCCACAAGGTCGCGATACACAGATTGGCGAAGATGTGACAGTAGGCCACAGCGCAGTAATTCACGCGTGCACGATTGGGGACTGTGTGTTGGTCGGGATGAACGCGACCGTGCTTGATGGTGCGGTGGTTGAAGATGAGGTGTTGATTGCTGCGGGCAGTTTGGTTCCACCCGGTAAGCGATTAGCTTCAGGCTGGTTGTATGCGGGTAACCCGGCTAAGCCAATGCGCGAATTAAGCGATGAAGAACGTGAATTTTTGCGCTACAGCGCGGCGCATTACGTGACGCTGGCCGAAGATTATCAGCGTTACAGCGAAGATTGCGCTTAAGTGATGATCAGGTGGTCAGTATTTAAGATAAACAGACGATCACTAACGCTTATCAGACAGGATTTTTGATTTTTATGCGAGGTTTTTTGTGCAAAAACCTTGTAAAAGTTTGCTTTTTTTTTGTGGGTGATTAAAATACGCCGCTTTCCAACCCCTTTTCATTATTTAGAGGATATTGAATGCCAAGTGTAAAAGTACGCGATAACGAACCTTTTGATATTGCCCTGCGCCGTTTTAAGCGCTCTTGCGAGAAAGCTGGTGTATTGGCAGAAGTACGTAGCCGCGAATTCTATGAAAAGCCGACCCAAGAACGTAAGCGTAAATTGGCTGCAGCAGTTAAGCGTAATGCTCGTCGCTTGAAGAAAGAACGCGGTCGTTTCGAGCGTTTGTACTAATCGCCATGGCTATTCGTGACGACCTCAACGCGGCGATTAAGACCACGATGCGTGATAAAAATCGCGACGAATTAAAAACGCTGCGTATGTTGAACGCGGCGTTTAAGCAAATTGAGGTCGATCAGCGGATTACCGTTGACGATGAAATTGCCACACGCGAATGTGTACGCCAGGTTAAGCAGCGCCAAGACGCTGCCAAGCAGTATCATGATGCGGGTCGTGAAGACTTAGCAAGCATTGAAGAGGCAGAAATTGTCGTTATCCAGCGCTTTTTGCCTGAGGCAATGAGCGAGGAAGCGATGCACGCAGCAGTGGATAAAGCATTAGCTGATTCAGGTTTGCCACAGGCAATGTCATCGATGGGGCCGCTAATGGCTACCTTAAAACCGCAGCTTGAAGGTCGGGCGGATATGGCACAAGTTAGCCAATATCTGCGCTCTAAACTGCAAAGCTAGCGAGTTTGGACAACTGAATACGACAGACGCTGCCTTTGGGCGGCGTTTTTGGGTTTGTGCGAAACACGGAGAGAAATGAGTCAATCTATTGCAGCGTCGTTTATTCGAGAACTCAGCGCACGCACCGACTTGGTGGCTTTGATAGGGACTCGTCTCGATTTCCGTAGTCGATCTGGCAAAAACCATTTTGCCAGTTGCCCATTTCATGACGATAAAACGCCGTCTTTCTCAGTGAATGAGGCCGAATCGTTTTATCATTGTTTTAGCTGCAAAAGAAGCGGTGATGCCATCCGTTTTCTCATGGATCACGACCAGTTAACCTTCGTTGAGGCGGTTGAAACGCTGGCACAGTTTAACGGCATGGAAGTGGTTTATGAGCAACACTCGCATAGCCAGCATCCTCCTCGTGATCACGCGCGCCATGATTTAGGGTTGAGTGCCTTGGCCGCTGCTGCTGAATTTTTTCATCAAGCGTTATTCAACGATGAGGCGAGCGCTGCCAGAGCATATTTGCGCGATCGGAATTTGACTAAGTCTATCCTTACGCGCTTTCAAATCGGCTACGCACCATCGGGTAATGCGTTGCTTGCGGCTTTGGGTGGACGTTTTAGTCATGAGGTGTTGCAAGCGACCGGCCTGATTGGTGAGAAAGACGGACGACATTATGACTGGTTTCGTGACCGGATTATTTTCCCGATCCGTAATCCGCGTGGACAAGTGATTGCCTTTGGTGCACGGGCGATGGGCGATGCACAACCTAAATACTTAAACTCATCGGAAAGCGAATGGTTTAATAAGCGTCATGAGCTTTACGGGCTTTATGAGGCGCTGCAACATGGACAACGCGATGTACCGCTGATGGTGACTGAAGGCTATATGGATGTGGTCAAGCTCTCGCAACATGGCATGGAGCAAGCGGTCGCCGCACTAGGCACTGCGATTGGCGATTCGCATATCCAGCAGCTAAAAAAACGCAGTAAAAAGGTGTATTTCTCTTTTGATGGCGACAGCGCCGGGCAAAAAGCGGCAGAAAAAGCGTTAGAGGCGGTGCTGCGTTTACACGATGAAAAGCATCAATGGCGGTTTGTGTTTATGCCGGATGGTGAAGATCCGGATTCGTTGATTGAACGAGATGGGGTTGCTGCGGTGCAGGCGTTGCTCGATAGCAGTTTGACGCCGTCGCAGTTTTTAATTCGTTTGCTTGAGGCGCAAAAGGGTGAGCGCTCAACCGTTGAGGCGGGTGCGGAAGTGGCGGCGTTAGCCAAGCAGTGGTTGGGGTATTTACCTGGCGGGGCGTATCGCGAATTATTAGCTGATGAGTTGGGTAAGCATTTTCAGCTTTCGAGCCGTGCGCTGAATGAAGCTGATGAGGCGAGAACAACAACATTCAGCGCGAAGCCACGACGTCATGCGGAATATGTTAGGGCGAGTGCGCCGCAGCCGATGGATCAGCGTCTTGCTGCGTTGTTATTTGCTTATCCTCAGTGGGCGCTGGAAGTGCGGTTAGCGGATTATTCAGCGCAATTGGCCGCTAGCTTACCGCTAACGATTAAGGCATGTTATAGCGTACAGGCAACAACGCAAGATCAGGCGCAAGAAACGCTTGAGCAATTATTTATTCGTGAAGGTGTGCTGGAGGAGATGCGCGCGCAATGCGATGCTTTAGCGCGTCTGCCGGCAGATACTTTGCACGTGGAATGGCAGGATAGTCTGCGCATGATGAGTCAACGAATGATTGATCAACAGGCAAGACTTGAAAAATTTGGTGGCTAACCGCATATCAGTATGTATAGCCGATGTGTGTTTTGAAATAAAGGATGAACCATGAGCGATTATGATCGTGTACCCGATGAAGAAGATGATGTACAAGAAGAAATAAAGGAACTCATTGAGCGCGGTCGCGAGCAGGGTTTTTTGACCTACGAAGACATCAGCGAAGCGCTGCCAGAGCATGTGCTTGAAGGTGAGAAGCTTGAGGAATTAACCCACTTATTTGGTGAGATGGGGATTGATGTTCTCGATAGCGCGCCGGAAGAAGGCGATGATGTGGTCAGCAGCGAAGATGAAGAAGACGTCCCGGCAAACGTTTTTCTCAATGAAAGCGAAATTGGCCGTACCACTGATCCTGTGCGGATGTATATGCGCGAAATGGGTGCGGTCGATTTGCTCACCCGTGAAGGTGAGATTGCGATCGCCAAGCGCATTGAAGCAGGGCTCAACACCGTACAAATGACTTTGGCAGAATTTCCGCCAGCGATTGCTGCGTTGGTTGATGAATTCGCGAAAATTGAAGCGGGCGAAGGTAAGTTGGCTGATTTGGTCAATGGTTATGGTGACCCGTACGCTGAGCAAGACAATCAACACGACGATAGCAGCGACGATGAGGATGCAGACGTTGATGCTGATGACGACGATGATGATAACAATGCACCACCAGCGCCGAACAGCGCCGAAGAAGCGTTAGCCGAAGCACAAGTGAAAATGGTGGAGCTTTCTAGCATCTTTAAGAAGCTGCAATCCGCACTGAAAAAAGGACAAAAGCTCGATAGCAAAAAGAACAAAGGATTGCATGATGAAATTCGTGTGCACATGGAAGCTTTTTCGTTCCCACAGCGCACGATTGATCTCATGGAAGAGCGCCTCGAAGATCCGATTGAAGAAATCAAAGGGATTGAGCGCCGCTTAATGCGCTGGGTGATTGATCGTGCAGGCATGCCGCGGAAAAGCTTTATTCGCGATTTCCCGGGTCAGGAGACCGATTTGGATTGGGTGGTCAAGCAGAGCAAGATGCGTCGTAAATACGCTGAGCGTTTGAAGACGATGATTGTTGAAGTGCAAGCCGAGCAGGAAAAACTGCAAGAGGTTGAAGAGCGTTTCGGTATGACCATCAGCCAGCTCAAAGAAATTTACCGTCAGCTGACCATCGGTAAGATGCAGGCAAAACGTGCTAAAGAAGAAATGGTCGAGGCGAACCTGCGTTTGGTGATCTCGATTGCGAAAAAATACACCAACCGTGGTTTGCAGTTCTTGGATTTGATTCAAGAAGGTAATATCGGCTTGATGAAAGCGGTTGATAAATTTGAATACCGCCGTGGTTTTAAGTTTTCAACATATGCGACTTGGTGGATTCGTCAGGCGATTACGCGTTCGATTGCTGATCAGGCGCGGACTATTCGTATTCCAGTACATATGATTGAAACGATCAATAAGCTGAACCGTATTTCGCGCAGTCTGGTGCAAAAAAATGGCCGTGATCCAAGTCCGGAAGAGCTGGCCGAAGCAATGGAAATGCCGGAAGATAAAATCCGTAAGGTGTTGAAGATTGCTAAAGAGCCGATTTCGATGGAAACACCAATCGGTGATGATGAAGATTCGCATCTTGGTGATTTCATCGAGGACGCCAACGTGATGTCGCCACTTGATGCCGCGACCACACGTGGCTTGAGCGAAGCGACTAACGATGTGCTGGCCTCATTAACCCCGCGTGAAGAGCGTGTGCTGCGTATGCGTTTTGGTATCGATATGAATACTGACCATACCTTGGAAGAAGTTGGGCGTCAGTTTGATGTGACCCGTGAACGTATTCGACAGATTGAGGCGAAAGCATTGCGTAAATTGCGCCATCCAAACCGCTCAGAGCTGTTGAAGAGCTTTTTAACCGATTAATGGTTGCTAACAGAATTTGCTCGCTTGGGTAAAATTTCTGTTAAGCTTAATCAGGGATAGATTAACCAAAGGAGTGATGCTATGGGTATGTTTGATTTTTTGAAAGACGCTGGCGAAAACGTCATCGAAAAGAAACAACAGCAGATTGCTGAGCAAGATCCGTCACAAAAAGCGGCGAATGCGATTTGTGAGTATATCGAAGAGAAAAATTTAGGCATTGAGAACTTAAAAGTCGCCTTTTCAGCGCAAGATGCTGTGGTGACGCTTAATGGCGATGCACCGAATCAAGACGCCTGTGAAAAAGCAGCGTTAGCAGCAGGCAATATTAAAGGTGTTGCTGGCGTTGAGAACGAATTGAGTGTTGCCGGACAAGCGGCGCAAGCGGCGCGTTTTCATGATGTACAAAGTGGTGAAACGCTTTCTGCGATCGCAAAAAACTACTATGGTAGCTCTAATCAGTACATGAAAATTTTTGAAGCGAATAAGCCGATGTTAAATAGTCCGGATCGCATTTATCCGGGGCAGAAGCTGCGCATTCCAGTATAAGCAACTTATGCATCTGAACTAAAAAACGCTGCCTTGGCAGCGTTTTTTTTTATGCGCTCATAGATGGGCGTTACCAGAATAAAAATGGTAGCGCGAGAAAGATCGGCATAAATAATGCCAAGATCACCATGAAGATTTTCACATTCTTCGGAATGGGTTGTTGGTTTTGAGTCATAGCTCGCCTCTAAGTATAAGATGCCATGAAATATCCGCAGCGAGACCGGCTTACGGACTGAACTCATTATACCCATTTATTTTATTGATAACAATTTTATTATGATTCGATATTTATTTGTTCTAATGTGCTCTTAAATTTTTCAACACACGAAGCGACATTTTGCCATTTGTCGAGTCCAAACAAACCAATACGGAAGGTTTTAAATCCTTCGGGTTCGTTACAGGCCAGTGGTACACCGCCGGCGATTTGCATGCCCTGGTTCTTAAATGCGCTGCCATTGTGAAAATCATCACGTGTGGTATGACAGACGATCACGCCATTAGCTTGCCAGCCGTCTGCTGCGACGCAAGGATAGCCAGCCTCAACCAAGGTGTTGCGGATTTGTGTGCCTAGCTCAATTTGTGCTTCAGATAGCTTGTTTAGGCCATAATCAACCGCTGCCTGCATTTCATCACGACATTGCGCTAAGGCATTGGTTGGCATGGTTGCGTGGTAAGCATGGCCGCCATCGAGGTAGGCGCGCATGATCGTGCGCCATTGTTTGAGGTCGTTGCTGAAAGAATCACTTTCGCTGTTATCGATGGCTTGATTGCCACGCTCGCTGAGCATAACAAAACCGGCGCATGGCGGTGCGCTCCAGCCTTTTTGTGGCGCAGAGATCAAAATATCCACCCCGGTTTGTTGCATATTGACCCAGTTCGCACCCGAGGCAATACAATCGAGTACGAATAAGCCATTATTATCATGCGCTGCTTTAGCTACAGCGCGGATATATTCTTCAGGCAAGCGAATGCCAGAGGAGGTTTCGATATGTGGGGCAAAAATAAGATCAGGTTTATGCTCGCTGATATAGCTGAGCACATCTTCTAAAGGGTGGGGTTGCCACGTAGATTGTAGGTTGGCTGGATCTTCGGGATAAGCGGTGAGGACATCGATATCGTGACTGATCGCGCCACGCTCGAGGATTTGAGTCCAGCGATAGCTAAACCAGCCGTTGCGCAAAATAAGGATTTTTTTATCACGTGCTATTTGCCTTGCCACCGATTCCATCGCGTAACTGCCGCCGCCAGGGATAATCACCGCTTGTTCGGCTTGATAGGTGGCGGTTAAAATCTGGTTCAGGTCGCACATGACTTGTTGGAAAGCAACCGACATATGGTTTAAGCCGCGCTCGGTATACACAACCGAATATTCAGCAAGATGATTTGATGGCATGGTAAGTCCTTACATTAGCTAATGATTGACTCATCATAACCATGGGCGCAAAGATGAACAAGCCTTATTCATTCATTGCTTTCAAGAAGTTGCCAGATTAGGTATGATTAGATGCTAAGCTTTAGCAGAAGTTGTATTAAAGCGCTTAAGTAAGGTATTCACTAGATGGCGTTTTCGTCAAAATATGCCTTGCATTTATCACGTAATCGCTGTATGATTCGCCCTCTTTTATGAGTCTGGGCGCGCGATGCGTCTGTTTTTTGGAGAAAATCATGTTTGCAGTTATCGAAACCGGCGGTAAACAATATAAAGTAAAGCCAGGGCAACGTTTGCGCGTGGAAACTCTCAAAGGTGAGGCTGGCGACAGCATTTCTTTTGATAAGGTATTGTTGATCGCAGCAGGGGAAAACGAAGTTAGCGTTGGTGCGCCTTATTTAGAAGGTAAAGCCGTGAGCGCGACCATTACCGAGCACGGTCGTGGGGAAAAAGTCAAAATCATTAAATTCCGTCGTCGTAAACATTCTATGAAGCGACAAGGTCACCGTCAGAACTACACTGAAGTAGTGATTGATGCGATCGACGGTCAAAAGTAATTAAGGAGACGAGTCATGGCACATAAGAAAGCTGGGGGTTCCAGTCGTAACGGTCGCGATTCACAGTCCAAGCGTTTGGGCGTTAAGTGTTTCGGCGGCGAACAAGTCAGCGCAGGCAGCATCCTCGTACGCCAACGTGGCACCCCATTTAACGCGGGTGACAACGTCGGTTTAGGACGCGATCACACCTTGTTTGCTAAGAAAGATGGCAAAGTGGTGTTTTCAACCCGCGGACCAAAAAACCGTACCTTTGTCAGCATCGAGCCAGTAGAAGCTTAAGCTTCGGCGGCGATGCGATAAGAACCCCGCCTGCGAGCGGGGTTTTTGTTTTTGGGGTGCAAGCGCTTTTGCCTTAACGAACGCGCAATACGTTGCCCGAAACAATCCCTATAAAATACAATACACACACTAACGCCAAGAGAGACTACTGGCGATGAACGGAGAATACCATGAAGTTTGTTGATGAAGCGTTGATTAACGTTCGTGCCGGAAAAGGCGGTAATGGCGTGGTGAGTTTTCGTCGCGAAAAATATGTGGAGTTTGGCGGCCCTGATGGCGGCGACGGTGGTGATGGTGGTAGCGTTTACCTACGTGCGATCGATGGCGCGAATACGCTGGCCGATTTCCGCTTTGTCCGTCAATTTCAGGCTGAAAACGGTCAGCCGGGTGAAGGGCGTAATAAACGCGGTAAAAGCGGTGAAGATTTATTTATTGATGTGCCGGTTGGTACCCAGGTTTTTGTTGAGGAAACCGATGAGCTGATTGGCGATTTGACCGCTGATGGTGAGACCTTGCTTGTGGCGCAGGGCGGGTTCCATGGCTTGGGTAACACCCGCTATAAAAGTTCGACTAATCGTGCGCCGCGGCAATCGAAGCCGGGGTCGATGGGTGAGGAGCGTGAGCTGCGCTTAGAGCTCAAATTACTCGCTGATGTAGGCTTGCTCGGGATGCCGAATGCCGGTAAATCGACGTTAATTAGTCGGGTCTCAGCGGCAAAACCGAAAATTGCCAATTATCCGTTTACCACACTCTATCCTAATTTAGGCGTGGTGCGGGTTGGCATGCTGCAGAGTTTTGTGATGGCCGATATCCCGGGGTTGATTGAGGGGGCAGCAGAAGGTGCTGGCTTGGGGCATCAATTTCTCAAGCATCTATCGCGCACCCGCCTGCTTTTACACATGCTCGACTGTTCGCCGATGAGTGATTCGGGGGATCCGGTGGCGGATTTTGCCCAGGTGAGCGAAGAGCTGACAAAATATAACGATATCTTTGCCGATAAACCGCGCTGGTTGGTGCTCAATAAAATGGATACGATGAGCGAAGAAGATCAGCAGGCGAAAGCGCAAGAAATTGTGAGGGCTATTGATTGGCAAGGTCCGGTGTATCGAATTTCAGCTCAAGCCGGGATTGGCACAGAAACCTTGTGTCACGACATTATGCAAACGCTGGAGCAGATGGATGACGATGCCGACTTTTGAGCGTGCGATACTCGCTGATTGCGAGCGCTGGGTGATCAAAATTGGCAGTGCGATGCTCACCGGTGGTGGGGCAGATATCGATGCAGAAGCGCTTCGTGATTGGACCGCGCAGATGGCCGCACTACAACAAGCTGGTAAACAGATTGTCGTGGTCTCATCAGGTGCGATTGCAGTCGGTATGCATCAGCTTGGCTGGACAGAGCGTCCTACAGAGCTAAGCGCGTTACAAACTGCCGCTGCGGTAGGGCAAATGCGCTTGAGCCATGCCTGGCAAGAAGCCTTCGCCGCCCACGGGATTACCGTTGCCCAAGTGTTGCTCACCCATGATGACGCCGCTGACCGTAAACGCTACCTCAATATTCGCTCGAGTTTGCAGGCGATGTGCCGTTTAGGGATTGTGCCGGTGGTCAATGAAAACGACACGGTGTCTTATGAAGAAATTCGCTTTGGCGATAACGATAACCTTGGCGCAATGGTGGCGAATATCACTGGCGCAGGTGCGTATCTGATGCTAACCGATCAACAAGGTATGTATGATAAACACCCGGGTGAGCATGCCGATGCCAAATTGATAGAGCAAGCAGCGGCCAATGATCCCGCGTTGCTGTCGATGGCAGGTAAACGTGGTGGTGCGTTGGGTTCCGGGGGGATGTATACAAAAGTGCTCGCTGCACAAAAAGCCGCACATTCTGGCACCCATTCGTTACTCGCCCATGGTCGTGAGCCTCGGGTGATTGAGCGCCTTGCTCACGGCGAATCAATCGGTACCTGTTTTGTCGCGCCCGCTAATCCGCAGCAGGCGCGTAAGCAGTGGTTGGGTAGTCAATTGCAGGTGCAAGGAACGCTCTGTTTGGATGATGGCGCAGTTAGCGCACTGCGTCGAGGCGGGAAGAGTTTACTCGCGGTTGGCGTGCGCTCAGTGCGTGGTGATTTTGCCCGTGGCGCGTTGGTTGAATGCGTGGATCAAGAAGGTCATGCGGTCGCTAGAGGATTGATTAATTATAACGCTGAAGACGCTTCTGCTTTGCTTGGCAAACACAGCCATGAGCTCAGCGATAAGCTTGTTCATGGTCAGGCGCTGATTCATCGTGATAATTTGGTGGTGTTATGAAGCAATATGCAGAAGGATTGATTTTAGTTAGCGTCTTAGCGATTGGTTCGATGATTGCTGCGCCGATTATTGGTCATTCACTCAGTCCACTATTGCTGGCGATTGTTGTGGGTATGGTGTTAGGTAATACCTTCTATCCACGTTATGCCACGCGCTGTGAGGCTGGGGTGACGCTGGCCAAATCGCGTATTTTGCGCTTGGCAATCATCCTCTATGGGTTTCGCCTGACCTTTGCTGAGGTGGCGCATTTAGGCGCGGCGGTCTTATTGCTTGATGTAATCATGGTCTTTTCAACGTTTATGTTAGCGCTGTGGTTGGGACGTCGGCTGTTTGGTTTGGACCGCGATAGTGCGATGTTGATCGGTGCTGGGGCGTCGATTTGTGGCGCTGCAGCGGTACTTGCGGTTGAACCACTGCTTAAATCGCCCGCATATAAGGTATCTGTCGCGGTGGCGACTGTGGTGCTGTTTGGCACGATTGCGATGTTGGTGTATCCGCTGATGTATTCGCTGGGTTGGTTGCCGTTTTCAGCCGATGTGTTTGGTGTGTATATCGGGGCGTCGGTGCATGAGGTGGCGCAAGTCGTCGCTGCAGGCGGTGTGGTTTCACCGGAAGTTGCTGATACGGCAGTGTTAACCAAAATGACGCGCGTGATGTTGCTGGCGCCATTTTTACTGTTTTTATCGTGGATGCTAGCACGCGCTGATGGACATGACGCCAAAAAGCGCCATATTGCGGTGCCGTGGTTTGCGCTGTGGTTTTTAGTAATGATAGGGGTGCATTCACTAGGCATTCTACCGCAGTGGTTGGTCGATGCTCTGGTGTGGATAGACACGCTCTTACTGACTATGGCTATGGCCGCACTCGGTTTGACCACGCGCTTTAAAGAAATGGCTGGTGTGGGCGCTGCACCCTTTGCCTTAGCGCTGAGTTTGTTTGCGTGGCTGGTCATTGGTGGGGGATTACTGACTTGGCTACTGGTCTAGAAGCATTCTGGCTGGCGTTAGGGGTATCAGCGAATATCCTGACGCCCATTCTCGGGCTGATCGCTTTTGGCTGGTGGTTAAAACGACGCGGTGAGCTGGAACACAACCTAGTCATGGGGCTTAACCAGCTGGTCTATCGTTACGCCTTACCGGGGCTGCTCTTTTTTAGTATTACCGGTTCTGAGGTTAGTATTGCCTCACAATGGCGGGTGATCGCCAGTGGTTATCTGGGGGTTTTAGGGCTTTATTTTCTCGCTTCTTGGTGGGCAAAAGGGCGTTACGCAAGCGCAGCCGATCGTGGGGTGTTTGTACAAGGGGTGTTTCGCGGTAATTTGGCGATTATCGGCCTGGCGTTATGCGGTGCGGTCTATGGAGACTATGGGCAAACGGTTGGTGCGATTGCTGCCGGCAGTATTGCTTTGCTGCTCAATATTTTAGCGGTCTTTACCTTGACTCAGGTTGACGGGCAAAAACTGCATTGGACGGTATGGCTGGCGCGGATATTGCGTAATCCATTGGTGATTGCCATATTGGCGGCGGCTGTGGTGAAAATGTTCTCGATACCCATTCCAGAGATGGTACAACGCTTCGGAGATTATGCCATTCGGGTGACGCTACCGCTGGCGCTCTTGTGTATCGGTGCGACGTTCAATCCACGTGGCGTGTTGGGGGCTGATCGCATGGCGTATTCGGCAAGCGCCGGGCGGATGTTCTTATCGCCGCTGTTGTTTGTCGTGCTCGGGGCGCTATTTGGCTTGCGTGGGCAGGATCTGGGTATTTTGTTTATTCTTGGCGCTGCACCTGCTGCAACCGCCGGTTATGTGATGGCCAAAGCAATGGGGGGTAATGATGTCGCAGCCGCGAATATTATCGCGATTACCACCGCTGGATCACTGGTGCTGATGGCGCCGGTGATTGCTTTATTTCAAGTCTTAGGGTGGATATAGCTAGCGCGCTTTTCTTGGGTAAGGAAGCGCACGGACATCACAAAGCCGCGCTTTGATCTCTGACCATGACCACAAGCTAAATTGTGGGTGTGCGTCAATGCCTACATCCATTGCAGCGCCTGAGATATTGACATTACCATGGGTGTGGCCATGCAATTGCCAACTGCCACGCTGTGCACCGCGCCATTGTGCGATTGGGTAATGAAACATCACCACATCATGGCCTTCAATTCTTTCTTCATGATAGGGCTTGATCCAGTGAAAGCGCTCACGCAAGTAGGGATCAGCAATCAATTCATCATCATGATTGCCGGCGACCAGACACAACTCACCATTAAGTTCGGCCAGTAAACGAAAGGTTTCGGCAAGCCCGCCAAAAGACACATCGCCCAAATGATACACACGGTCTTCTTTGCCGACCAAAGCATTCCATTGTGCGATCATCGCTTGATTCATGCTGTGAACATCGCGGAAGGGACGTTCGCTGTATTGAATGATATTGCGGTGAAAAAAATGGGTGTCCGCAGTAAAAAAATAACGCACGTCTAAGCCTTGTTGTTCAGTAATGCACCCATCATAACACGCTTGTTTTGACTAACCGTTGCCAGAGTGGCGTAAATCCTGTGCTAGTGAGTAGATTATTTACGCAGGCGTCCGGGGGAATCCATCAGATGTAGCGCCCAGATGGTAAGTCCGATACACAGCGTAATAAGAAAACCGATGGTTTGCCAGAGTGGTACATCGCTGATGCCCAAAAAACCATAGCGAAACCCGTTGACCATATACAAAATAGGATTGAGCTGTGAAACGCCTTGCCAGAACTCTGGCAACACGGTGATCGAGTAAAAGACGCCACCAAGATAGGTCAGCGGCGTTAGTACAAAGGTTGGGACAATCGCTGCATCATCAAAGCCGCGCGCAAAAATCGCATTAACAAACCCGCCTAGGGAAAAAGCAATCGCAGTGAGCAGGAGTACGCAGAGGGTGACCCACCAATGGGTGATATAAATATCGGTGAAAAACATCGCCACCAGCGTCACTAAGGCGCCAACAATGATCCCGCGTAAGACGCCGGCGCTAACATAGCCTGCTAAAATCATCGCGTTAGGCATTGGTGAAATCAGTAATTCTTCTACCGAATTGCTAAAGCGTGCGCTATAAAATGAGGAGACGACATTGCCATAGGTGTTGTTAATCACCGTCATCATAATCAGCCCCGGCGCGATAAAGCTTGCATAAGGAAAGCCTTCAAAACTGCCAATGCGCTGACCGATCAGCTCCCCGAAAATCAAAAAATACAGGGTAGAGGTTACCGCCGAAGGCAGCAAAGTTTGCGTCCATAGGCGGGTAAAACGGCGGATTTCTTTGCGCAGTAGGGTGGTAAAAGCGTGCGTTTGCATGGTTTATTTAAACGGCATCCCACCGCCACCCATTGGTGGCATACCACGCATCATATTTTTCATTTTGCCGCCTTTCATCTTCTTCATCTGGCGCTGCATTTCTTTAAACTGCTTGAGTAGACGGTTGACCGCTGGCACGTCGAGACCGCAACCCGCAGCAATTCGGCGTTTGCGTGAACCCTTGATCAAATCAGGGAAGCGTCGCTCTTGTGGGGTCATCGAAAGAATAATCGCTTCCTGTTGGGCGATTTTTTTCGGCGATAAATGCTGGTTTTTTAGCTCTGCAGGAATATTTTTCATTCCTGGGATTTTTTCGAGCATCTTATCTAAATCAACATTGCGCATTTGTTGTAATTGTTCGCGAAAATCTTCTAAATCAAACGCTTTGCCACGAACAAATTTTTTGGCTAAACGTTGCGCTTTTTTCGCATCGACTTGCTGCTCGATGTCTTCAATCAGACCGAGCATATCGCCCATGCCTAAAATGCGCGAGGCAATACGCTCAGGATGAAACGCTTCTAAAGCGTCGGTTTTTTCACCAACCCCTAAGAATTTAATCGGTTTACCAGTAATATGGCGAATAGATAGCGCTGCACCGCCACGTGCATCCCCATCGATTTTGGTCAACACAATACCCGTCAGCGGCAGCGCTTCATGGAAGGCTTTCGCGGTATTAGCCGCGTCTTGACCGGTCATTGCATCAACGACAAATAAAGTCTCAATTGGGTTGACTGCCTGATGGATGGTCTGGATTTCGCCCATCAGCTTTTGATCGATATGCAGGCGACCCGCGGTATCGACAATCAACACATCAAAAAATTGTTTTTTTGCGATATCGAGTGCGCGTGCAGCAATCGATTCAGGTGCTTCGTCGGTACTTGATGGAATAAAGGTTGCGTTGACCTGTCCTGCTAGGGTTTCGAGCTGCTGAATCGCCGCTGGACGATACACATCAGCGCTGACCACGGCAACTTTCTTTTTCTCATGAATGAGTTTTTTTGCGAGTTTGGCGGCAGAGGTGGTTTTACCAGAACCCTGCAAACCAGCCATCAGGATAACCGCTGGTGGTTGACTGGCGAGATTAAGCGCACTGTTTTCCTCACCCATCGCGCGAGTCAGTTCATTTTTAACGATTTTCAGAAACGCTTGATCTGGCGAGAGCTTTTGTCCAACTTCTTGGCCAATGGCGTGTTCTTTAATCGCGGTAATAATGTCTTTAACCACACTGATCGCGACATCGGCTTCAATTAATGCCATACGCACTTCGCGTAAAGCGTCGCTAATGTTATCCTCAGTGATGCGGCTTTGCCCTTTGAGCTTTTTGATCGTCCCTTGTAGGCGATCACTTAATTGTTCAAACATAATGATGTCCTTCTACGGATTGTTGCGCGTTGCAAAATATTTAGCGCCCAGAGCGCGACTTAAGTTTGTATGTTTTGCAAACGTTCGCATTGGTTTTTGGTGTATTATAACGGCTTAACTTTGACTTTAATACAGGATAACTTCATGCAGCTTTGGCTGCCGATCGCCATTTCAATTGTGTACTTGCTTGCCGCACACGCTTTTTGGCGAACCTCGCGTGCGCGCTTTAATCCATTATGGGCGTTGGGTTTGATGGTGCTCGCCTGCCAAGGCCATGCGTTGGTGCTGATTGGTCAGGTTGGCGAAGGTGAAGCGATCAACCTGTCGATTGTTAATGTGCTGTCAATTTATGGTTGGGCAGTGGCGTGTTTATCGGTGATCTGGCTGTGGCGCGCGAATGTCGCGCTGGCCGGGGTGATGATCTGTTTACTCAATGCCTTGCTGATTGTTCTGCCGCTGCTCTTTCCCACGCAAAAAGCGTTTATGGCCAATCTTGACCAAGGCATGCTCTGGCATATCTTGAGCTCAATTGCCGCCTGGACGGTACTTTCGGTGGCGCTCATTAATGCGCTGCTTTATGGTTGGATGTTCCATCGCTTAAAACAGCGCCAGCTTAGTCGGCATAATCCGATGGCGTTGATTGGTTTTGAGCGAATGATGGTTTGGTTTTCAGTCATCGGCTTTTTACTGCTGTCGCTGTCGCTGTTTTCCGGCTGGCTATTTGTCGAAGACCTGTTCGCCCAGCACTTATGGCATAAAACGCTGTTTACCATCCTCGCCTGGGTCGTTTATGGCTGGTTGTGTTTTGTCTATTTCATCATGCATCAGCGCGGCATGCGTGTGGTGTATATCAATTTTCTCGGCTACGGGCTACTGCTGACAGGTTATGTGATCAGCAATATCATTTTGCAATTTATTGTGCGTTAAGGAGTTTTCGTGGATCACGTTCCCATAGGGATACTGGTATTCTTTCTGATTATTTGTTTATTAATTTCAGCATTCTTTTCCTCTTCTGAAACAGCGATGATGTCGCTTAACCGTTATAAAACAAAGCACCTTGCAGAAGAAGGTCATCGTGGGGCGCAACGTGCGCTGCATTTGTTAAAGCGTCCGGATCGCTTGCTCGGCACGATCCTCTTGGGCAATAATTTTGTCAATATCGTCGCCACATCTTTAGCAACGATTATTGGCATTCGTTTGTTAGGTGATGTGGGCGTTTTGCTGGCAACGATTATCTTAACGATCGTCGTGCTCATTTTCTCCGAAGTCGCGCCGAAAACCTTAGCGGCTATTTCTCCGCAGCGCATTGCTTTCCCAGCGTCTTGGGTGTTGCGTTTTTTGGTGAAGCTGCTTTATCCGCTGGTGGCGATGATCAATATTTTAGTGTTGTTGATTTTGCGTCCGTTTGGAGTGCGCTCGGTGACCGGTGGCGATGAATTGATTACCAACGAAGAGCTAAAAACGATCGTCTTATCGTCATCCACACAATCAATCTCACCAGAACGTCAGGATATGCTGATGGGCGTGCTGGAGCTGGAAGATATTTCGGTTGATGAGGCGATGGTGCCGCGTAACGAGCTTGAAGGCGTCGATTTGAACGACCCTTGGGATGAAATTATCAAACAGATCACCAACAGCCGCCACGGGCGCTTGGTTGCTTATCGGGATAATTTAGACCGTATGGAAGGCATGCTGCATTTGCGCGACATTATCTGGCTGTTTCATGAAAAACGCCTTGATAAGCCATCGCTGATGCAGGCGTTGCGGCCGTGTTTGTATGTACCGGAAGGGACACCGTTGCGCGCACAATTGTTTCATTTTCAACAGCATCGCGCGCGTAGTGCGCTGGTGGTTGATGAATATGGCGATATTCAAGGCCTGATTACCTTAGAAGATATTTTGACCCATATTGTCGGCGATCTGGTGTCGGATCATGACGATGAGAGTCCGGAAATCGTCCATCACCGCGATCAGATTTACCATGTTGAAGGCAGCATGAGTTTACGGCAAATTAATCGTGAATTAGGGCTGAAGTTACCGCTAGATGGTCCGAATACGCTTTCCGGGCTGATCATTGAAACGCTCGGTAACTTCCCAGAAGCTGGCACAGAGGTGCAATTCAATGGCTGTACGGTGCAAGTGATTGATTTTATTGATGGGGTTGTCGGGCAGGCTGAAGTGCATGTCGTCGATGATTTAGGTGATCGCGAGGTTTGAGCAAACGCGCCTGACTTGCAAAGTGCTACGTTCATCCGCACAATAAACGCATACTTAAAAACCGCGAGACTCATGCAACACCCTCGTTTTATGCACGACAACGCTTCATTACAAGCACTCTACGAACAGAACTATACCCTGTTTCGTTTGCTTTTGCCGCGCACCCCAAAAACTGAGTGTTGGCATGTGCTTGAAGCGCCTGAGCGGCGTGAGGTTTATGTGCGCTGTACGGCACAACATGCCTATACCAGCGAATGGCTCTTGGCGCACCATTTTCCAGAGCGTGGTGAACACAGCCTGGCGCCCGATCATTGTATTCGTGTCTATCACGATGCGCGTTTGGTTGAAGCGAGAATTGAAACGCTGCTTGCAGTCAATGCGTGTAAAGCGGTGAAACTACGCCATAACCGTGCGCTGGCTGAATGGCTGGATTATTGCCGTCGTCACGGCTACAAGCTTAATGAGTCACGCGCTTTTTACGATCTACCCAACCACAAGGTCCATCAATGAGCCGTTGGCGGATCATCATGCTGGTGATGATTGCAGTAGGGGTGATCACGCTGATCTTAGGGCTGGTGATGCCGATGATGACGGTGTCAAAAATGGTGGTAGTGAGTAATGAGTTCAGTATCTTATCGGGTATTGGCGCACTGCTCGCTGATAAAACTTTCGGTTTAGGGCTGATTTTACTCACGTTTAGTGTGATCTTTCCACTGGTGAAATTCATCGGTATGGCCGCTTATCTCTATTATTACCCAGCGATTCCTAACGCACTCGTGCATTGGCAGAAAACCTTGAGCCGCTTGGCGAAATTCTCGATGCTCGATGTGTTTGTGGTGGCGTTGATGCTGATGATTGTGAAGCTCGGTTACTTGGTCGAAGTCACCATTCACCACGGTATTTATTGGTTTTCAGCCGCGGTGATTATCTCGATGATTAGCGGGATCTTAATCGAACGTGATATCGCGCAGCGTATTCACGGCTAGAACAATCCAGCACCTGCTGAAAGAGGGCGTTCGCTTAATCAATACAAAGTATCGCTCATTGTTTAGTTATAAATTCAGTTTATACATCGCATAATAATAAGCATTGCTTTTGATATTGCACTTGACAAACACCCGTTTTATGATGAAACCCAACAGCAAAGCGCTTGATGTCAGCAATACAGCATCAGCCATTTACTGTCTTGATTATTATCCTTAACTTCGGGAGTGCCATTATGAGCAAAAGTTTCCAACAGCAAGTCGATGAATTGAAGAAAGATTGGGCAGAAAACCCACGCTGGAAAGGGGTAGAACGCCCTTATAGCGCGGAAGACGTGGTACGTTTGCGCGGCTCAGTTCAGCCAGAACATACGATTGCGCGCCGTGGCGCGGAAAAGCTGTGGGCTTTGGTTAATGGCGAGTCGAAGAAAGGCTATGTAAATTGCATGGGCGCGCTCACTGGTGGTCAGGCGATGCAACAGGCCAAAGCCGGTATTGAAGCGATTTATTTATCGGGTTGGCAGGTGGCGGCAGATGCTAATACGGGCGAAACCATGTATCCGGACCAATCGCTCTATCCTTATGATTCAGTACCAACCGTGGTGCGCCGGATTAACAATACCTTTAAGCGCGCTGATGAGATCCAATGGAAAGCGCAGGTCGACGGCAAGATTAAAGGTGAAGATGCCACAGATTATTTCTTACCGATTGTTGCTGATGCGGAAGCGGGCTTTGGCGGGGTGTTAAATGCCTTTGAATTGATGAAAAACATGATTAACGCCGGTGCGGCTGGCGCGCACTTTGAAGACCAGCTCGCTGCGGTGAAAAAATGTGGTCATATGGGTGGTAAAGTATTGGTGCCAACCCAGGAGGCAGTGCAAAAACTGATTGCTGCGCGTTTGGCTGCGGATGTGATGGGTGTGCCAACCATCGTTTTAGCGCGAACCGATGCTAATGCAGCGGATTTGTTAACTTCAGATGCTGACCCTTATGATGCTGACTTTATTACCGGCGAGCGCTCAAGCGAAGGGTTTTTCCGCACACGCGCCGGCATCGATCAGGCGATTTCACGCGGACTGGCGTATGCGCCTTACGCCGATATGGTGTGGTGTGAAACCGCGACCCCTGACTTGGAAGAAGCGAAAAAGTTTGCTGACGCGATCCATGCAAAATACCCAGATCAAATCTTGGCGTATAACTGCTCACCATCGTTTAACTGGAAGAAAAACTTAGATGATGCGACGATCGCTAAGTTCCAGGAAGAACTGTCAAAAATGGGCTATAAATACCAGTTTATTACCCTCGCTGGTATCCATAATATGTGGTACAACATGTTCGACTTGGCTTATCACTACGCACGTGGTGAAGGGATGAAGCACTATGTGGAAAAAGTGCAGCAGCCAGAATTTGCCGCCGCTGAACGTGGCTATACCTTTGCTTCGCATCAGCAAGAAGTTGGCGCAGGCTACTTTGATGACGTCACCACGGTGATCCAAGGTGGTCAATCATCGGTCACCGCGTTAACGGGTTCAACCGAAGAAGCGCAGTTCTAAGGATGAGGCTTAGCATGCAATGCGTGGGGCATAGGCAGTATCAAGCCAGCATCGATCAGTCGATGGCTGTGAGAGATCATCATTTGCCGGACTGTTCCTTCCCTCTGCATGAGTTCATCGATAAATAGCAACAGAGCAAAGCCCGCCGCGTGTGGGCTTTTGCCTTAGTAAAACCGGGTCATTTTATGCCAATACAACAATGTGCCGAACATATTGCTCATGTGCTGTTAAGTGGCTTTGATCGCCACCACCGTATCTTTACTGAGTACAACCGTCGCGCTGCACAACATTTTCACGACCAAAGTTGGTTGGCGGCCAAGCAAGATGCCCGTGAGCAGGTCGATTTATACGACGAGCGCGTTAGAGAATGTGTGAATATTCTTAGAGAAGAAGAGGATATCAACGAGCTTGATGAAACCTTATGGCCGAAGGTGAAGCGCCATTACATCAACCTCCTTTACAACCATTTACAGCCAGAGCTGGCAGAAAGTTTTTTTAATTCGGTGTTTTGTAAACTCTTTAACCGCCGCTACTACAACAACCAATATATCTTTTTTCATCAAGCAATTAACACCCAGCATATCGAATGCGAGCAGCCCGATTATCGTGCGTATTACCCCGAACAAACCGGGATGAACGAAGAAATTCGTCGCCTGCTTGAGGAATTGCCGCTCGATTTGCCTTTTGCCGATATTGAACGCGATATCGCCAATATTGCCTCGGTGGTTGACTTAACCTTAGAACAAAAACACCACAGCAGTCATTTGCAGCTACAAATTTTAACCCCGATTTTTTATCGCAATAAAGGTGCGTATGTGGTCGGGCGGATTCTCAATAATGCACGTAAAACGCCGCTGGTAATCGCGGTGTTACAAAATGCGCAGGGCGAGTGTTATGTGGATGCGGTGCTGACCAATCCTGACGATGTGTCACATATTTTTAGCTTTACCCGCGCCTATTTTAAGGTCGATTTTCCAGTGCCGTCGGTGTTGGTGCAGTTCATGCAAAGCATTTTACCCACGAAAAACTTAGCCGATTTGTATACCGCGATTGGTTTTCATAAGCAGGGTAAAAACGAATTCTATCGCGCTTTTTTATACCATCTGCGCCATTCCAGCGATTCCTTTATTATCGCACCTGGTGAAGAAGGGATGGTGATGATGGTGTTTACGCTGCCATCCTACCCTTATGTGTTTAAGATCATTAAAGACAAATTCCACCCCAATAAAAAAGTCACTCATGCCTTGGTCAAACAGCGCTATCACCTGATTAAACAACTCGATCGCGTTGGGCGTATGGCCGATACCTGGCAATTTTCCTACGTGGCATTTCCTCGAGACCGATTTAATGATGAATTACTTGAGAAGATTGAAGCGACGTGTGCGGAGAATATTATTCACGAAGACGATAAGATCGTCATCAACCACCTTTATATCGAGCGACGCATGACGCCACTCAACCTCTATCTACGCGATTTAGACACCGAACACAGCGCGAAAATCCTCAAAGATTATGGCAAAGCGATTGAAGAAATTGCCGCCGCGGGGATTTTCCCCGGTGATTTATTGCTGAAAAATTTTGGTGTGACGCGCCATGAGCGGATTGTGTTTTATGATTACGACGAGATCGTGCCGATTGAAGAATGCCGTTTTCGCCGCATCCCGCCGCCGCGCACACCCGAGCAAGAGATGGCCAGTGAGCCTTGGTATTCGATTGGTGAGAATGACGTTTTTCCCGAAGAATTTCGCAGCTTCTTGCTCAACACAGAAACCTTACGCCACACGTTCAGCAAAGATTTCCCGCATTTGATGCGTGCGGACTATTGGCAAGACGTGCAAAACCGCATCAACGATGGCGAATTATTGGATGTTTATCCCTACGATGACCGCCGTCGCTTTTCTATCCCGACAGGAGAATCCTTATGAGTACTATCATTGCCACCGCTGATTTGTGTGATGATTTTGAGCGGGAAGTGCAAATTTGTGAGCCGATTTGGCACAGCTTTGGCCAAAATATTGCCTTTCATGGTGTGATTGAAACGGTGAAATGTTACGAAGACAATTCAGTCGTGAAATCGATTTTAGCCGAGAAAAACGGCGATGGACGGGTGTTGGTGGTTGATGCTGGTGCGTCAATGCGTCGCGCGCATTTAGGCGATAATTTAGCACAGCAAGCAGTTGATGGCGGCTGGGTTGGTGTGATTGTCTATGGGCTGATTCGTGATAGTGCGATTATTAATACGTTACCGATTGGCGTGAAAGCACTGGGCACGCATCCACTAAAAACTGAAAAGCGTAATGAAGGGCAGCGTGGTGTCGCGCTGCATTTTGCTGGGGTGCAGGTTAAATCAGGCGATTACTGCTACGCCGATAGCGATGGGATTATTTTCGCTGAGCGTGCGTTGCACAGCGATTGATTGGCTAGCGTCATCTTACCAACTCAATAGGGCGATTTGCGCTTGCTTAATCGCCTGACCGAGTTCATTACCGCTAAATCCTTGCTGCTGTAGGCTCTGGATGTCTAGGGCGTGGCAAGCCTGCATGGCACGAATAACCGTCGTGTACTGCGGATCTTCAATACCGAGGACGCTTAGGAGTTCGGCTAAATCACCATCCTGACGCAGGCTACCGCTGTGTTTTAACACCGCCCATTTATCACTCGCTGTCGCTTCAGACCAGTTGCGCACGGTATGTGCGTGGCTAGCGAGCAGTTTAATCCAATATTTCACTGGATTCGGTAGTGGTAACACGTGTGATATCGCCGCAGCACAATCAGAACATGGCAGTAGCCACGCTGCTAAACGTGGTGCGATCCGCGCGCTGTGTTTGCTTGCGGTTTGCAGGCTGTGCTGCATCTGTTGTTGTGTGGCAGCGTTTGGTGTGGTCTCAGCGAGTAAGACGTTTAGTGCATCAATCTCTGCTAGAGTTGTGAAAAAATGCCATGGCTCATCGGTGTTAAGCGCTTTTTCGCATTCCCCCATACCCGTTCAGCGGTTAACTCGCTCAATTCACCGCGCGCGACCATCTCTTTAGCTAGGGTGAGTGTTTCAGGAGCAATACTAAAGCCGAGTGGGGCAAAGCGTGCGTAAAAACGCAATAGACGCAATACCCGTAGCGGGTCTTCAGAGAATGCCGGGCTCACGTGGCGCAAGATGCGGTGCTCGATATCATTAATCCCGCCATAAGGGTCGGTTAGTGCGCCATTTTCATCTTCAGCAATCGCATTGATGGTGAGATCACGGCGCTGTAAATCTTCTTCAAGGCTGACCTCAGAGCTATAAGCAAAGGCAAACCCTTGATGACCACGCGCTGTTTTACGCTCCATACGCGCAAGGGCATACTCTTCACCAGTTTTAGGGTGTAAGAAGACGGGGAAATCGTGTCCTACTGAGCGAAACCCTTGGGCGAGAAGTTGTGCTGGTGTAGCACCGACCACCACAAAGTCGCGATCTTTCACCGCCAAACCGAGTAATCGATCGCGTACCGCACCGCCGACTAAATAAATCTGCATGGTTGTGTTTGCGTCTGATACTTAAGCGCACCATAATATCAATTTAGCGTCTATGAAGGGAAATATGCTGCGTTTTGCGAGGCTCACATTGATATTAACCGCTGTGTTGGTTGGTCGTATAGGACTGACACAGGTGGTGATTGATGCAGGTCATGGTGGGAATGATGCTGGCGCAACCGGCTTCTGGCAAGAAGATATGGTATTTGAAAAAGATCTGACCTTCGCGGCGAGTGTTGCTTTAGCTGAAGCACTGGAGCTGCGCGGTATTTATGCCTACCAAGCCCGACAAGGGGATCAAACCCTGCCGTTATCTGAGCGTGTGGCGCGTGCCACGAGGCATTGCCCGGGTGGGTTGTTTATTAGTTTGCATGTCGACACGTTTACCGATTCACAAACCACCTCCGGGGGTATGCGATTCTTTAGTCTCAATGATCGTGGGATCAAACAAACGTTGCCTGAAGATGTGAACCCTAAGCGCCTAACACGCTATCGTGAACACGCCGAGCGCGTGAGTGCACAGATGATGAATTATTTACATGACGCACAATGGCGCTATTTTGCAAAAATTGAACGGCGTAATTTCCAAGTGTTACACAACACCGCATGTCCAGCGATACTGGTTGAATTAGGGATGATGAATAACAAGCACGATATGGCGTGGTTAAATGATCCTGATAGATTAGCTCAACGCATGGACGGATTAGCCCAAGCCGTGCAATACTATCTGCAATCAGAGAAGGAGTTATGATGAGTGTTCCACTCGTACTCAGCGCGGTGGCTTTTGGTGGGGCTTTAGGTGCATTGGCACGTTATGGGCTGACGCTGTGGCTGGTAGCTAACCTCTACCGGGAAACCTTTTGGGCGACACTGAGTATTAATCTGATTGGTTGCTTTGCCATCGGCATGATTAGCGCGCTATTACTGCAATATAAGCCACATCCTGCATGGACGCTGCTGTTACTCACCGGGTTTTTGGGCAGCTTCACTACCTACTCAACCTTTACCCTAGATGCACTGATGCTTTGGCAAAAAGGTGCGTTCGCTTTGGCCTTCACCCATTTAGCAACGCAACTCATTGGTGGCTTTATCCTGTGCTTTGCAGGGCTGGCGAGCGGTCAATGGCTGATCAGTACGTTTTCTGGGCTTAAATAATCTGCCTGTTCGCATGAGGCCGCTTAGTCTTGGTCGACCAATTGACCACGCACTAAATGATGACAACGATCCATTTTTGCCGCGAGTTCTAGATCGTGGGTGACAATAATCAGCGCCCCTTGTTGCTCAGCAATGATTTCCTGCATTAAGGCAAATGCAGCGGTTGCGCTGTCCTGATCAAGGTTACCGGTTGGTTCATCAGCGAGTAAGCAGCTCGGTTGATTGACCAAGGCGCGCGCAATCGCCGTACGCTGACGCTCACCACCAGAAAGTTCACTCGGCAGGTGCGTCATTCGCTCACACAATCCAACGCGATCAAGCAGCTTCTCAGCAGCTTTTAATGCGTCTTTACGGCGTGTGCCACGAATGAGTAATGGCATGGCGACGTTTTCATGGGCGCTAAACTCTGGCAGCAGGTGATGGAATTGATACACAAAGCCCATCAGTCGATTACGCAGCTGGGTGCGTTTACGGTCGCTGGCGCCATTGATCCGTTCACCACACACCGAAACCTCACCACTTTGTGGTATATCTAGTCCAGCAAGAATATGCAGCAGGGTGCTTTTTCCTGAGCCAGACGCGCCAACAATCGCGAGACTTTCGCCAGCACGAACCTGCAGCGAAAGATCGTTTAGGATCGGCAGTTGCTCATAGGCAAAATTTAATCCCTCAGCCTGAAGAATGTACTCGCTCATGCTTACTCCTGGCTCAAGGCGCGTGCTGGTTCGGTTTTAGCGGCAAGGTGCGCCGGTATCACCGAGAATAACAGGGTGAGGATCAGGGCAACCGCGCTGACGCCAATAATCACATTAGGATCAATTTTCGCACTGAGCTCCTCAATGAGATACATCGTTTTTGGCAAGGCGTAGCCGGTTTGGCGCTGTAAGAAATCCATAATCGCTGGGATATTGAGCGAAATGATTACCCCAAGCGAGACACCAAGCAGCGTACCAATCCCGCCAAAAATCATCCCTTGGGTGAGAAACAGCCGGCGGATGTTGTTGCGCGTCATGCCCATAGTGCGCAAAATCGCAATATCGCGGCGTTTTTCATTCACCACCATATACATCGATGACAGCAGACCAAACGCAGCGACCAGGATGATCAGGCATAAAATGATGAACATCGCGTTTTTCTCAGTTTGTACGGTGCTGAAATATACCGACTGATCCAAACTCCAGTCGCTGGCATACACATTGCCAGGCAGCTTGCTTTGTAAGCGTCCGCGCACCAGTGGTGCTTTTAAAGGATCATCGAGCATGATCACATAGCTGCTCGGTTGCGGCGGCAGGCGCAATAGTTTGCCCGCGTCTTGTATATTGGTTAGCGCAAGACTGCTATCAAACTGGATGTGGCCGCTGTGAAAAGTCCCGATTAAGGTAAAGCGTTTCAACCGCGGCATCAAGCCGGCCGCTGAGGCGGTGACCTCTGGTACGATAATCGTGATCTTATCACCAACTTCAGCGCCAATTTTGGTGACCAGTTCTGAGCCTAGGATCAAATTAAAACTTCCTGGGGTGAGCTGTTCACGCACTTCTTGCGGTACTTCAGCAAAGGTTTCGGAAACGCCGCTTTGTTGCTCAGGGTCCACGCCTTGTAACAATACGCCTTGGAACGATCGACCATCGCCAATCAACCCTTGACCTTGAACGATCGGTGCAAAAGAAACAATATGCTGCTCATCGCTCAAGTAAGGCGTTGGATCAAAGCCAGCAGGCATGGTTGTAGCAAAGCTTGGCCGGATAGAGGCATGGGCCGTCATTGAGAGCATTTTATCGCGTACTTGTGAGACTACGCCGTTCATCACTGATAACACAACGATGAGTGCAGCAATACCGATGGTGATGCCAATAATGGCTAAGATGGCGTTTAAACCAATAAATGAGCTGCCACGCCGCGCATAAGCGTAGCGTAAGCCAATCTTTGCCGGGAGTGCATTCATGGTTTATTCAGCCAGCAGTTGATCGAGCTCACCAGAATCGTTCAAGGCTTCTAATTCGTCAAAACCGCCGACATGAGTGTCACCAATAAATACCTGTGGCACGGTGGTGCGGCCATTGCTGCGCTCAATCATTTCATCACGGCGTTCTGGCTGCTGTAGGAGATTAATTGCGGTGTAATGGACGCCTTTGTCTTCAAGAAGAAAATGGGCGTTCTGGCAATACGGACAGGTAGGCTTGATGTACATAGTGACTGGTTTCATAACGACCTCGCTTACTTAACTGTCGGTAAATTTTCTTGGATCCAGGCATCCATACCGCCAGATAAGATGCTGACGTCGCTGTAGCCGTTTTGATGCAACCACTTTGCTTGATTGCGCACAGCAATCCCCGTTTTGCACACTAAAATGATCGCTTTGTCTTTTTTGAGTTTCATTTTTTCCGCAAATTGCTCGGCGGGGATGTTTTTAGCCCCAGCAATATGGCCATTTTTAAACTCTGCTGCTGGGCGAGTATCGATGAGGCTTGCGCCTTGGTTGGCTTGTTGGGCAGTTTGTAGAGGCGAGAGCGACTTGCCGGAGGCGCTTTTGTTGCGCAGCTCATAAACAATAATCGCGATAATCGCTGCAGCGAGAATTAAAAATAAAATCAGGTTTTCCTGAGCAAATTGGCTAAATGACATGATTGTCGGGTCCGTGAATAAACTACAAAGCGCGGATTATAGCGAAAACCTGCCTAAAATTATATAAGCGGTTAGATGAACAAGGCTTTAAGATATTTTTTGCGCGAGGGATTTTAGCAGGGTGAGGTAGTTTTGATGAATCTCGCTGATCGTGTTCCAAATCGTGTCTTCACCAAGAATCGAGTAAGTGTTCGGAGCAACGGCTTCGTCAAGCGCATGTTGTTGTGCCTCGCTTAAACAGTCGGATTCAACTAGCGCTAACCAGTGATCTTGATAAAACGTGCTTAACGCCTGGTAGCGCTGATCAATGCGCTCTAAGGTTTCAACAAAAGCACGGAGTTCCACAGCATCCTGAGTGAGCTCGGTGTATAGGCGCTGCATTTCTAATAAAGTGTTAAAGGCTTGATCGTTCATAAGACCCCCATAATGCGTTAATGCGCTGTATTATCGTTGATTACTCGCTAAAGTGATAGCTGATTTAGATGCTCAGCGTAGCCTTCTGCGCGGAGTGCTTTGCGAAAATAAGCCGGTTGGGCATTAATCAGCTTGACCAGTGTATTGCTAATTTCACGCACTTTAGCTTTACTGAGTTGTTCGCAGGCAAACGCTCGATACCACATGAGGAAAATCGCCCGTTGACGATTATCGCCACAGCGTTTTAATTTTTCTAGGGTATTGGTGTAGAAGCGCTCATTGCTCGGGTCCATACCTACCAGAGAAATTTTGTTTTGTAATTCATTGCGTTGATCTTTGCTGAGTGAGAAATAGAATTCGGTAAAGTAGATATGATCCCAAACAGAATGATCGCCACAATGGAATTTATCTTCAAAATTAATCAGCAGTTGGTAGCAGGAAAACACATCTTGTTCGTTGGTTAAACCCAGCGGCAATAATTCTTGTAAATGCAGCGCCATATTGGCGATGAAATCCATCAGCCGATCGCTGTTGTTAATGCGAATAGCGCTAAAAATAGCCTCTTCAAAATGATATAGCGCCTGCTCATGACACCAGGCATATTGTTCAGGGTCTGATAATATTTTGCGACGCAGCAGAAGGGCTTGTAAGTTGTGCCAGTACATTATTGATACATTATCAGGATGATCGAAGCTTTGCGGTTTGGGCATCGTTTCAAGCAAGGCGGCATAATTGAGTGCCGGTGCACGGCCGTATTGTGTGTTCGCTAACCAATAATACGCTAAATTCGTTACGCTCTGATCGTAGGTTTGTGCGGCATAGTCGAGTATTTTATGGATGGTGGCTTGGGTTTCATCGCTGCGGCCTAAATAATGCAGGAGACGAATACGGCGAAAATCAATGATCGCGTCAAGCATCGGACGGGTAGGGAAGGTTTCACAAGCTGAGAGATGTTCAAGCGCTTCATTGAGGTGACCATCGCGCAAAAACACATCTGCGCTTAAAAAATGTGAGAGAAACTGACACAGTACGGAGGGTTGATAGGCTGCCTGTTGCTCCGGGTAATAAAAATAGTGGCTTTTTTCGGCTGAGGAATGCGTGCTTGTATGGCGGTCGTTTTTCTGTAGGGTCACCGGAGACGATAATGTCCAAGGGCCTGTTGAACGGCGCTGTTTGCGTGGCAGGATGGCAACGTTTAATTGTAATGCGCTAAAAGCCTGATCAAGGTCTTGCGCAAGGCGCAACATTTGGTTGCGGTGTAGGCGAAAGGTGGGTTGGTGTTGCTGGATGGCGGTGGTTAATGCTTCTGCGCTGACTGAACCATTGTGTTGGCTGCACTCGGCTAATAATGTGAGTAATAGTCCGGAGTGGTGGCAGCTCAAAGTCGCTTGCAGCCCAGTTTTAAGACACCGTAATATGTTATTGCTGTGTTCTACCCTAATCAAATCCATTTGTTTTATGCCAAAGTTGTCAAAAAAGCGTGGTACTGATCAGCGTGCGGATTAAAACAGACCACACGCTGACAGGAAGGGTGTATCGAGGTTAATCCGTTACCTGATACGCCGCATCAAGCGCTACAATCATCATATCATTAAAGCTGGTTTGCCGCTCTTCGGCGCTGGTCGCTTCCCCTTTGGTGATATGATCAGAAACAGTACAAATGGTGGCGGCACGCGCGCCAAATTCAGCAGCCACCCCATAAATACCGGCCGCTTCCATCTCAACCCCTAAAATCCGGTACGCTTTCATCACCTCAATCATCTCAGGATCGGGGCTATAAAATAAATCGGCAGAAAACAGGTTGCCCACTTTAGCGTTGAGGTTTCGCGCTTTAGCAGCATCAACCAACGCTCGGGTGAGATCAAAATCGGCAATCGCTGCGAAATCATGATCGCGAAAACGCATACGGTTGACCTTAGAATCGGTACACGCACCCATACCAATCACAATATCGCGCACATTAACCTCATCAAGTACCGCCCCACACGAACCGACACGGAAAATATTTTTAACCCCATAATCTTTAATCAGTTCAGTGGCGTAAATTGAGCATGAAGGAATCCCCATGCCGTGTCCCATCACAGAGATTTTTTTGCCTTGATAGAGGCCGGTGAACCCGAGCATATTGCGTACATCGGTGACTTGCTCAACCTGCTCTAAATAGGTTTCGGCGATAAATTTTGCGCGCAATGGGTCGCCAGGCATAAGGACGGTTTGTGCAAAAGCGTCATTGGCTGCGTTGATGTGTGGGGTCATGGTGATACTCCGAATGAAACAATTAATCATCAACGGGCAGGATTAGCTGCCCTAAAAGCGCAGTATACAAGCAAAAAAGCGCGTTATAAATTGCTACCTAAGCGTTCAATTGCATAATCTAAATCTTTATCGCCGCGCCCGGACAAATTAATCAATAAGCGTTTGTCGCTATCGAGCTCGGCAGCGCGTTTGATCGCATATGCTATGGCGTGTGCGCTTTCCAGCGCCGGAATAATGCCTTCGCTGCGTGCTAAGGTGAGAAACGCGGCCAGTGTTTCTTTATCCGTGGCTGTTTCATAGCGTGCGCGTCCGATGTCTTTCAAATGGCAATGCTGTGGGCCGACACCCGGGTAATCGAGCCCTGAGGCGATTGAGTGTACGGGCGCCGGATTGCCGTCAGCATCTTGTAAAAAGTAGCAGTGGAATCCTTGGATAATTCCGGGTTTTCCGAGGGTGAGGGTGGCGGCATGGCGATCGGTGTCTAATCCTTCACCGGCCGGCTCAACACCCACCAAAGCCACATGCGCATCATCCATGAAGGCATTAAATAAACCAATCGCGTTGGATCCGCCGCCCACACAAGCGATCACTTCATCGGGTTGCCCACCATAGGCTTGGTCGAATTGTTCGCGCGCTTCATGTCCGACAATCGACTGAAAATAAGCGACCATTTCCGGATAAGGGCTCGGACCAACGACTGAGCCAATGGCGAACAAGCTATCCTCAAACTGTTCCATATAGGCGCCAAATGCGCTGTCAACCGCTTCTTTAAGTGTTCCTGCCCCCATCGATACCGGAACAATTTTAGCCCCTAAAATCTTCATTCGCGAGACATTAGGATGCTCTTTTTCGATATCAACCACGCCCATGTGGATTTCGCATTCTAAACCGAGCAAAGCGGCAGCAGTTGCTAAGGCTACCCCATGTTGTCCGGCGCCGGTTTCTGCGATCACTTTACGTTTGCCGAGTTTTTTCGCAAGCAGCACTTCACCGAGGCAGTGATTGATTTTATGCGCGCCAGTGTGGTTGAGGTCTTCGCGCTTGAGATAAATCTGTGCACCATTCTGTGAGAGGGTGCGTGCATGATAAATCGGGCTCGGGCGACCGACGTAGGTTTTTTGCAGCAGTTTGAGCTCGTCAATAAACGTGGGATCAGCAATCATCGCTTGAAAACCAGCGCTGACTTCATCCATCGCTTTGGCTAAATCAGGGTGTTCGATTTTGCCGCCATGCGCGCCAAAAAAGCCTTGGCTATCGGGGATGATTTGTGCTGAGAGGCCTTCTTTAATCATAAATTTGTTCCTTGTTATGTGCGCGATGAAACGTTGTGTGTTTAACGGTAAGATGTATTTATCGTGTGCATCTTAAAACGATATTACCCACCGAGGTAAGCGGCTTTGACACGCTCTGAAGTCAGTAAGTTGGCGCCGCTGTCGGATAAAATAATGTTACCAATTTCCAATACATAGCCACGATCGGCGATTTGCAGGGCGCGGTGGGCGTTTTGCTCGACCAAAAAGATGGTGATGCCGGCAGCGCGAATGTCTTCGATAATCGTGAAAATTTGTTTGATAATCAGTGGGGCGAGACCAAGCGAGGGTTCATCAAGCAGCAATAAGCGTGGACGCATCATCAAGCCACGACCAATCGCCAGCATCTGCTGTTCGCCACCAGACAGCGTTCCAGCGCGCTGTTTGCGGCGTTCGTTTAAGCGAGGAAACAGGTCGTAGACATGGCGCATCTGCTGGCGGTTGTCGCTAGCGCTTTGATGAAAGCCACCCAGCTCAAGGTTCTCCTCAACCGTTAGTCCAGAAAAAACCCGCCGTCCTTCGGGCACTAAAGCAATACCCGATTGACTGATCAAATGGGTCGGTTGGGTAGTGATGTCTTGTTCTTCATAGGTAATTGTGCCGCTGCTCGCCTGAGGTGAGCCACAAATGGTGTTGAGCAGGGTGGATTTTCCAGCACCGTTTGCGCCAATCAAGGTAACAATCTCGCCTTGTTCAACGTGGAGTGAGATGCCTTTGAGCGCTTCAATTTGTCCGTAGTGGGTGTGAAGGTTGTCGATGCGTAACATTAGGCTTCTTCTCCCAAATAAGCTCTGATGACATCAGGGTTGTTGCGGATATCTTCAGGGCTGCCGATGGCAATCGGGCGACCGTATTCCATCACCATAATCTGCTCTGAAAGTGGCATAACCAGCGACATATCGTGCTCAATGAGTAATACACTGATGCGGAATTCATCACGCAGGCGGCGAATCAAGTTAACCAGCTCGACGGTTTCATTCGGGTTAAGTCCGGCAGCGGGCTCGTCCAAAATCAGTACCTTAGGCTCGGTCATCATGCAGCGTGCGATTTCCAGGCGACGTTGCTGTCCATAAGCGAGATTGCCGGCCTCATGATTGGCGTATTGTCTAAGGCTAAAAAATTCTAACCATTGTGCAGCAAGTTGCTTGGCCTTATTTTCGCTACGTCGGTAATTACCACTACCAAAAATGCCCGCAAAATACCCTTTATTGAGGTTGTGATGACGAGCGATTAACAGGTTTTCCAACACCGTCATATCCTTAAATAAGCGGATATTTTGAAACGTTCGCGTGAGGCCTTTTTGCGCAATCACATGACTCGGTTTACCGGTGATGTCTTCGCTATCTAAGGTGACTGTACCACCGCTGGGTTTATAAAAGCCGCTGATGCAGTTAAATACGGTGGTTTTACCTGCGCCATTAGGGCCGATAATTGAAGAGATTTCATCTTGATAGAGGTGGAAGGTTACGGCATCGACCGCTACCAAGCCACCAAAGACCATACGCAGGTCGTTTACAGAGAGTAGTGATTTCATTCTGGCAGCTCCATTTTCGGCCGCTGTGCGGGGATCAAACCTTGTGGTCGCCAAACCATCATCAGCACCATCACCGCACCAAAAATCAGCATGCGGTATTCTGAAAATTCACGCGCCAATTCCGGAATGATCGTTAGTGCAATAGCGGCTAAGATCACGCCGATTTGCGAACCCATGCCACCAAGCACCACAATTGCCAGCACAATCGCTGATTCGATAAAGGTAAATGATTCAGGGTTGATAAAGCCTTGTTTTGCGGCAAAAAACGCCCCGGCGACCCCGGCAAAGAGTGCACCAATAGCAAAAGCGGAAAGTTTTACCGTGGTGGGGTTAAGTCCTAAGGAACGGCAGGCGATCTCATCCTCGCGCAGCGCTTCCCAGGCGCGTCCAACCGGCATCCGCACCAAGCGGTTAATCACCCATAGGGCAATCAGACACAGCGCAAAAATAATCACATACAAAAAAATCAACCGATATTCAGAGCTGTAGCTGATCCCGAGCCATTCATGAAACGGTGTTTGCCCTTCCTCAGCACGCCGGGTAAAGACGATATTGAATAGATTAGGCGCGGGAATCGAGCTGATGCCCAGCGGGCCGTTGGTGTATTGGTCGAGGTTATTGAGCATAATACGAATAATCTCACCAAAGCCCAGGGTCACAATCGCGAGATAATCCCCACGTAAGCGCAACACCGGGAAGCCGAGCAAAATACCGACAATCCCGGATAAAACCGCAGCAATCGGCAGGACCCACCAGAAGCTGATGCCATAATGGCTCGCAATCAACGCGTAGGTATAGGCGCCGACCGCATAAAAGCCGACATAGCCAAGATCGAGTAAGCCAGCAAAACCAACCACGACATTTAATCCTAAGCCAAGCAGGACATAAATCAGCGCCAGGGTGGCAATATCGATGGTGGCGCGAGAGCCCAAAAAAGGCACTAAACAACCAATAACAATCAGCACAGCAAGCACCCAGCCGCGGTGGCTCTCTAAATAGCGTGAGGGTTGAAAGCGCGGGTTAACGCGCTTGGATAAGCGCAGTACCGGTAAGCAAAGGTTGACGATAAATACCGCCAGTGCGGCATACACACTATGCATCCATGAACCGGTTAGGCTCAATCCATTAGCGCTTTGCTCAATTTTGACCCCAAGAATCGGTAAGGTGATAAAAAATGTGACGACAGCCATGATGATGGCTTGTTTAAGCACTGGACGCATCAGACTTTCTCCACTTCAGGTTTGCCAAGAATACCGGTAGGGCGAAAGAGCAAGACTAAAATCAGCAAGGAAAATGCGACCACATCTTTGTATTCAGTGGAAAAATAGGCGGAGGTGAAGCTTTCGGTTAAGCCCAGTAGTAGTCCTCCGAGCATCGCGCCGGGAATAGAGCCAATCCCACCAAGAACGGCTGCAGTAAAGGCTTTCAGTCCGGCGATAAAGCCGATGTACGGGGTGACAACGCCATAATAGAGCGCAACTAAAACGCCGGCAATCGCGGCGAGCGCTGCACCAATGACAAAGGTTAAGGCGATAATTTTATTGGCGTCAATGCCGAGTAAACGCGCCATGCCGAGGTCTTGCGCGCAGGCACGACAGGCACGCCCCATCTTTGAATTCTGGATAAAAATATTTAGCGCAATCATCGCAAGGATTGTGACTACGATAATAATGATTTGCAGCGCGGAAATAGAAAAGCTCATATGTTCGCTGCTAAAGAGCTCCCAGCGTTGGCTGACAATCGGTTGCAGGGCGATGTTTTTATTGCTTTGCCCGTTAGCGACATAGTTCTGCAAGAAAATAGACATACCAATGGCAGAAATCAGCGGTACCAGGCGTGGGCTGTTACGTAACGGCTTATACGCCACCGCCTCAACCATATAGCCATAACCACTGGTCACCACCATGGCAATAATAAAGGCAAGAATAAGAATAATCGGCAGACCAGTGATGCCAAGCATTGGCAGGCCGACGATGGCGACAATGCCGGTGTAGGCGCCAATCATATAGACTTCGCCGTGGGCAAAGTTAATCAGGCCGATGATGCCGTAGACCATGGTATAGCCAATGGCAATCAACGCATAAATGCTGCCTAGCGTAACGCCATTAATGATTTGTTGAGGAAGATCGTACATAACAATTGCTGGGTTAAAAACGGCGTGGGGTGCCACGCCGCCAGTTAAAAAATGAGTGTTTCTATCTTAAAAAATCCTTAACCCTCAATCAGAGGGCTAAGGATAGGTTTAGCGAGTGATTATCGACACGCCCGTGCTTATTCGGTCACTAATTTACGGCTGCCATCAGCTTGCAGTTCGTAAATAACCGACTGGAAGTCTTTCAAATCCCCGTTTTCCTGGTAGCTGATGGTACCAATTGGGGTGTTGAATTCATTGCTGCGAATCGCATCAGCAATCGCGTCTAAATCGTCGTTATTACCGACGCTATTAGCAGCATCGACCATCACTTGGACTGCGGTGTAGCCTGGTAAGACAAACGGACCACTCACGTCATCGCCTTTTTCTTCGAAGGCCGCAACGAGATCAGCGTTTGCTGGGTCTTCGGCAAAGTTCTTCGGTACAGTTGCGAGAATACCGTTAGCCGCATCGCCAGCAATAGCGAACAGATCCGGGTTGTCGATACCATCTGCACCCATATAGGTTGGGGTGAAGCCTTGATCAGCGCCTTGACGGATAATCAGGCCTAACTCAGGGTGATAACCGCCCCAATAGACGAAATCAACGTTGGCACTTTTTAGCTTGGTAATGAGTGCTGCAAAGTCGGTCTGACCTTGGTTAACGCCTTCGAGGATCACTGGTTCGATACCACGCTCACGCAGTACTTTATCAACGCCTTCAGCGAGGCCTTGGCCGTATTGCTGTTTGTCGTGCAACAACGCAATATTTTCAGGCTTGATGACATCAGCGATGTAATTGGCACTGGTTGGTGCGCTTTGTGCATCGGTACCGATGGTGCGGAAGATCGTGGTGTAGCCTTTTTCGGTTAATTCTGGGGCTGTTGAGGCCGGAGTCACCATGATGATGCCTTCTTCATCGTAAATTTCTGCCGCTGGCAGGGTTGATGATGAGCATAAGTGACCGACTACGAATTGTACACCGTCATTGATGATCTGGTTAGCTACCGAAACCGCTTGTTTTGGCTCACAGGCGTCATCGTAAATCTCAAATTTGATTTCTGCGCCATTCATGCCGCCTTTCGCATTGAGCTGCTCAATTGCCATTTTAGCACCGGTGTTTTGCATGGTGCCGTATTGGGTCACCGGTCCAGTCGTCGGGCCAGCTAACGCAATCGTGACAGTATCTGCGGCCATAGCTGCGGGCATGATGGCGGCCATAGCGAGGCTCAGCAAGGTTTTCTTCATCATAGATGACTCCTGTTTGTTGGGGAAAATGAAAACATGTCTAATAGTTAATAACCATGACTTAATTTCTATAAGCTGTCAAGAAGAATTTGTATCGTATAAGAAAATTCTGTGCGTACTTTTAGCCAACAGGGTATTTGTGGATCTCACTTAGTGTGCGGATACGCAAAATTGTATAAATACTCGCTATGTATCACGCAAAATCTCGGCAGGCGCACGACGATAGTGGTATAGGGAAGGAATGAGTAAGGCAATAGCACCGATAATAAAAAGGATGGCGAGAAAACGCATGTCTTCGGTATTAAATTGAACCGGTAAGATGAATCCGTTTTGTGCGCTAATGGCATTTGAGGCAAAAGCAGCAAGCGCATAACCACCAATAGCGCCGAGAATAATGGCGATACTAATGAGCATCAGCAATGCGCCCCATATCAGCAAAAAGATTCGGTTGCGTGGTGCGCCAAATGCGCGTAATGCGGCAATTTGGCGTTGCTGTTGCTGTAAGTAAATCGCAATAATGACCGACACAGCGAGGGCAACCAGTAGCTGTGTGATAATGGCGATACCACTGAGTAATTTTTTTGCATCGCCTAATGTACTATAGAGCCGCACCAGAACCTCACCCGGAAATACCGCTTGTGTACCGTTACCGCGATATTGGCTGCGCAGTTGATACGCACCAGCTACGCTTTGCGGCTTGACGATGACTGCTGGTGCGCCTTGTGGTTCTATGCCACCGATGGGCTCCTGCCACCGTAGATGGCTGTGCGGGTTATCATCCATCGCGTGCATCAGCCATACGCTCTCTATCGGCACAAGTATCGCTTGATCCCATACGCTGCCATCCACTGGTAATACGCCGACCACAGTGTAACTAGAGACCTCGTGGGTGAGATGATCCGCATCACCAAGGTTACCGTGTATCGGGGTGATGGTATCACCGATCTTTAGGCCGCTACGTGCGCCGACTACAGCTTCATTATGATGTGTAAAAAAGCGTCCGGATTCAGCGCGTCGTTTACCATCAAGACTGAGCAAATCGTGATTAACGCCAACAATAGGGCGCTCTTGATAATAATCGCCAAAAACGATGGGTGAACTCCATGATGCCAATGGATTTTTTGCAATGTTGTCAATTTGTGTTGGGGTGAGCAAACTCAAATCACTGGCTTGTAAGAAAACACTAGACAGGACTAGTTGAATCTCGCTACCTGGTGCACCAATAACTAAATCGAATTGATCAGCGGCGCGTGCGCTGCCTTCGCGTAAGGCACGTTCTTGGAGACTAACGGCCATCGATAGCGCTGTCGTTGCGGCGATGAGTAAGACAATAAACGCACTGCCCCACGGGTGTTGGCGTAAGCTGGCGGTAAATAAGCGTAACGCGGTCACGTGTGATCCTCATGATTGAGCGTTGTTTCAATCATACGACCATGTGCCAGTGTAATATGGTGACTAAAATGTTGTTGTAAAACGGTATCATGGGTCACGCAGAGGAATGTCGCGCCACAGGATGTGCTGAATTCATGCAGTAAAGCCGCCACTTGTGCGCCGTTTTCTGCGTCTAAGCTGGCAGTGGGTTCATCCGCAATCAATACACGTGGCTTGCCGAGCAGGGCTCGAGCAATGGCGATACGCTGCATTTCGCCGCGAGAATGGTCGGCGGTACGCTGTCTGGGATTTTTAATGCCGAGTTGTTCTAGTAAGCTCAGTGCGTATTGGCGTACTGTGGATTCGAGACGGAAATGGCGTAATGCGCTGGGTAATAACACATTGTCCAGTGCAGAGAGTGAATCGATGAGGTAGAAATTTTGCATGATGAGTCCGAGATGCTCGCCACGCCAGCGGTCGCAGGCTGTGGGGCTGAGACGATGAATATCATCATTATCCCACCATACACTCCCAGCCTGACCGCGCGCTAAACCACAGAGATGGTGAATTAGCGTTGTTTTACCGCTGCCGGATGCGCCGCTAATCGCTAAGTGCTCGCCTTGAGCTAAAGACAGGTGCTCAATATCCAGAATAGGCTGGGTTTGTCTAGCGACCTGCACACGTAGTTGGTTTACCTTAAGCTTCATTTATAGCGCAGTGAATGTAGCGTCGCGCAATCGCAACTGGCTGACGAAACCTGTGTCGGGATCAGTCCAAGAACCGGTTTCTAACCGACCCTCTACTTCAATTTGTTGATTGTATTGGGTAAACGTTTGTTTCTTTTTTAAATAGATCACTACAATGTCTGTTGGCCAGTCTGCATCGGTGGAACAAAACGGGCAAATGCTCATGGGCATTTTGGTAAGCACAAAGAACTGCGCCTCGGCTTTAAGTGGTGGCGCCATAAAGCCTTTAATAACCACTTCTTTACCGACGTTCTCTTTTACTCTGTCAGAGAATTCCAGTCCTAGCGGTGAAAAGCTACCGTATAACTGATTAAAATCAATGATGGTTTTTGCAGTGGCTATGGGTATCAAAAACATAAAAAATAAGAACGCGCCGAAGCGCGTTCTGAGATGTTGTGCATGATACCACGCCATTATTGGGCGGCCTTGCTGGATGGTGGTGTGAAATCTACGCTATCTTCAGGAATCTGACTAGATTCGTCTTGTAAGCGGTTCGATAGCGCCAAAGCATCGGTGATGACTTTGAACGAATCGGTGTTTTCCATATAGCCATGATAGTTCTCGGCACCTGGTCCCTGCGCGGTGAGGATGACATCATCAACGGCATGCACACCACTATCGGCATCTTTGGGCAGGTTGCCAATGCGCAGTTGTGCGCCGGGCGCATCTTTGTATTGTTCATTAGCAGCATATTGACCGTTCTCGTTTTTCACTGCCGGTACGAATACGCCATCAAGTTTTGGACGATAGGTTTCGTAATGATCCGGGAAGTTGTTGTAAAACACGGCGAGGCGTTTGCTGACATTCAGATCATCAGGATAACCGTCGCCATCGGCGTCCGTATAGTTTGGATAACCAGCTTCGTCGTATGTCCCGACTTTATCGCGCATTTCGCCTTCTTTCTCGTCATCAACTGTGCCAATAATGCCAATACCGTGGGTGTGGTCAGCAGTCACGACAATCATCGTATCAGGATTTTTTTCAGCGAATTCCTGGGCAATCGCTATAGATTGATCAAGCATGATGGTATTCATGAATGAGCGTTCCCAATCCAAAGGATGAGAGTCTTTATCAATACGTGCCGATTCTACGACTAAAACGAACCCTTGCTCGTTATCTTTCGATAAAACGTCCAGCGCGGTTTGTGTCATGGTGGTCAAATCGGGCTGGTCGGGGAATTTAGCGGTGACTTCATTTTTGGCAAAACGGCGATCATAAACGCCATCCATATTGCCGGTGTTGAATAGACCGAGTAATTTTGTGGTATCTGCGCCAATGCTGGTTAATTCGCTATTATTGGTGACAACCTGATAACCGGCATCGGTGAATTTCTGGATGAAGTCGGTATCATCTTTACGTTTGGATCCCGGTGTGGTTTGTGGCAAGAAATATGCTGAGCCACCACCAAGCAATACATCCGGCTGCGCGTTATAGAACATGCCAACAATTTTATCTTTATCGCCTCGACGACGCGTTTGTGCGACCATGGCGCCCGGTGTAGCGTCTTCTACTTCTGCATCACTAACCACGCCGAACTTCATTCCCGGGACACGACGTACCAGCAACCCTAGTGGTTCCTGGCGTGGGTGATCAAGGTTATCTTCTGAACGACTTAGATAGACACCCATGGCATTGACCGCCGATTTATGACCAGTTAAGTATGCACTCATGGTGTTGGCTGAATCAGAGGCGATAGTGTCTTGAGAAGAGGTACCAATCATCGCCATATACGGCATTTGATCCATCGCTAATCTGCCATTGGCTTTACCTTCATAAACGCCTTTTGACAAAATTCGTGCGCCAGTACGGTTGGCAACGCTCATGCCATCACCAACAAAGAAAATGATATTTTTCGCTTTTTGTTCTTGTGGGCTGGCAAATACGCTCCAGCTGACTTTGCTTTCTTTATCGCCTTCACTCACGCTTAAGGTGTAATCACCAGCCTCTTTAATTGCTACATTGCGCAGCCATACAGTCGATGCTGGTGTGCCGTTTTCTTGGGCGATAAACTGATAATCGCCTTTAAGGGTATCTTGCAGTGGTTGACCATTGACGCTGATGTTAACGTCTTCTGGCTTGATTTCCTGGTCGAATTCCACCTTAACATCAAAATAGGAACCAGCAAGGATGGTTGCGCGGTCAAGGGGGAAAATAGTCGCGGCTTGTGCTTGTGCAGCTAATGCTGCGCTGATGATGACAGCAAGAGAAGATAAACGCATTGGGGTCTCCAAGTGATGATAATGCGAGAGCTATTGTCGCGGGGCAGTGTTGCCAAAATATGTCAAAATTTTTAATTAATACTTTTATTTAACATACGGATTTTAAACATAAAATAAGTATAATCAGCTTATCTTTATAAACAAGATGGCGTGCTGCTTATGCTTTTCGATATACCGTTATATTTGTTATGATAAAGAACGTTATAAATGGGAGAAAATAATGAGTTATAAGCTAATCTTATTACGTCACGGGCAAAGCGAATGGAACCTGCAGAACCGGTTTACCGGTTGGCATGATGTCGATCTCACCGATAAAGGGCGTGAAGAAGCGCGGCGGGCGGGTGCGCAACTCAAAGCAGCCAATTTGAATATTGATACCGTGTTTACCTCGGTGCTCACGCGTGCGATTCGCACGATGTGGATTGCGCTCGATGAAATGGGTTTGATGTATCTGCCAGTTGAGCGCAGTTTCCGTCTTAATGAACGCCACTACGGCGCACTGCAAGGGCTTAATAAAGCTGAAACGGCTGAAAAACACGGTGAAGAGCAAGTCAAAATCTGGCGACGCAGTTTTGACACACCGCCACCAGCACTCGAAGAAGGCGATGAGCGCCTGCCAGAAAACGATCCACGCTATGCCAAGCTTGATCGAGCGTTATTGCCGCGTGCGGAAAGCTTAAAGCTGACCATCGAGCGGGTATTACCGTATTGGCAAGACCGTATTGTGCCGGCGTTACGAGAAGGAAAAACGCCTTTAGTGGTTGCGCACGGTAATAGCTTGCGCGCGTTGGTGAAATACTTGGATGACATGAGCGATGCCGATATTCTCGAATTCAATATCCCAACCGGTGTGCCGATTGTTTATGAACTCGATGACAACCTTCGTCCAATTAAACGGGAATTTTTAGGCAGCCCAGAAGAAGTGGCGAAACTCATGGAAGCGGTGGCCAACCAAGGTAAGAAAGACTAAATCTTAGTTTACATACGCTAGATAATAAAAAACCCGCTGATCAATCAGCGGGTTTTTCTAATTTGGCGCGCCCGGAAGGATTCGAACCTCCGACCGCCTGGTTCGTAGCCAGGTACTCTATCCAGCTGAGCTACGGGCGCGTTGCTCAAGAGGTGCGCATTATGCGTATTTCATGCGGTGTCGTCAAGTGTTCGTGAACATTATTTGCTAATTATTTGTTTGAGGGTGAAAAATAAGGGGTTGTTCTTGTGACTTTGTCGGGGTGTTTACCGGCTCACGAGGCTCACTAACCAGCCATGAAACATCTGTTCCATCACTACCCAAATTGGCAAAATCATAAAGCGTGCGATCAAGCAGGTGTGATGGGCGCACGTTACACAGCGCAGCAAACAGGCTGTTGAGTCGTTGAGGGTGTGATTGTTCCCAGCTAAGCAGCATCTCTTTCACCACTTGGCGCTGCAAGCCATCTTGTGAACCACACAAGTTACAAGGGATGATCGGAAATTGCTTCCATTCAGCGTATTTGGCGATATCGCGCTCATCGCAATAGGCAAGCGGGCGGATGACAATATGTTCGCCATCGTCGCTTTGTAGTTTCGGTGGCATTGCTTTGAGTTGCCCGCCATGAAATAGGTTGAGAAAAAACGTTTCCATAATGTCAAAGCGGTGGTGGCCGAGGGCGATTTTGGTCATACCATGCGCTTTAGCATACGAATATAGGTGGCCACGGCGCAGACGCGAGCATAATGAACACATGGTGTTTCCTGGCTCGATTTTATCGGTGACCACAGAATAGGTGTCGCTTTCGATGATGTGATAATCCACACCGATTGATTCTAAATACTCGGGCAGGATATGCTCGGGGAAGCCGGGTTGTTTTTGATCGAGGTTGACTGCGGTGAGCGAAAAATCAACCGGTGCGCTGCGCTGTAAGGACAATAACAAATCGAGCATCGCGTAAGAGTCTTTACCACCAGATAAGCAAACCATCACCCGATCGCCGTCTTCGATCATGCGGTAATCTTCGATCGCTTGGCCAGTATATTTGCGTAAACGTTTTTGTAATTTGCGTAGGGTAACGCTCATGGTATGCCTCAATAAAAATGCTGTGGCGCGCATCTTATCAAGATTGACTGTGGCGCAAAGAAAAAATTACGCGCATTGCTTGACAGCGACGTGAATTTGGCTAGAATAGCCGCTCTTGTTTCAAGACAAAGCCGGAGTAGCTCAGTTGGTAGAGCAACTGACTTGTAATCAGTGGGTCGCGGGTTCAACTCCTGTCTCCGGCTCCATTTTTTAGCCCAGATGGCGGAATTGGTAGACGCGCTAGCTTCAGGTGCTAGTAACCTCACGGTTGTGGAAGTTCGAGTCTTCTTCTGGGCACCATAAAAACAATATAACTAACTGTATTATATATAAATTCCAAAACAAGATAAGCAGTAAGGGACACCTGAGGCGTAGATCTTGTTTCTTAGACGTCATTCTGGCGATCATCAGTTAAACAACACCCCAAATTTATTTATCCCCTACTGGATATCATATTGCGTGATGTCTCAATACGACGCTTCTGTTGGCCAAACAAAGTTGGCGCTTGTCATATTTTTCGCTAGGCATAAAAAAAGCCCCCAGTTCATACTGAGGGCTCTGTGGATGGTGATTAATCAGTGTTGTAACTGTTGGTTAATTGCCATCACTTCTTGGAAGGTTTTATCTTCATAGCTGACTTTAGCTTGTTCATAAAGCTCGTCAACGAGTTGTTCTTCCAAAACAGCAGATTCTAAGCTGACTTTCGCCTGCTGGTTGTTCGCATAATAATCACGAACTTCCTGTGGATCTTCATAGGTGCTCGCGATCGCGTCTAAACGCTCATCGACACGTGCTTGGTCAAGCTCAACCTTGCGCTCTTCAAACAGTTTACCGAGCAATAGACCTAAGCGAACGCGACGACGCGCAGGCGCATCAAAGACTTGTTGTGCGAGTTTGTTGCGCTGTTCAGCGTCTGGAATTTGCTGCTCAAGGTTCATGTTGCGCGCCATTTGTTCGATTTCTTGCTGCACTTGGCCTTCAGCAACTTCTTGCTCACCGTTTTGCTCTAAGATAGCATCGAACATACGCTCGCGCTTAATACGACGTAGGGCATTTTCCAACTCACGCGCCATATTTTTGCGTACTTCTTTGGTGAAGGTTTCTTGATCTTTCGCATCAATGCCAAAGTTCTTGATAAAGGCTTCATCGACTTCAGGGAGAACCATTTGTTCGACGTTTTTAACATTCGCGGTGAACTGTGTGGTTTTACCTGCTAAATCTTCGCTTTGGTAGTCTTCAGGGAAGTTCACATCAAAAGAAACTTCTTCGCCTGCTTTCGCGCCTTTTAAGCCTTCCTCAAAATCCGGGAGCATTTGTCCGCTGCCGATAGTGACTTTGACGTCCTCGCCGCTGCCGCCATCAAAGGCTTCACCGTCAAGCTTGCCAACAAAATCAATGGTCACACGGTCGCTATCTTCAGCGCCTGCGGTTTTTTCGTTGAAGGTTGCTTGCTGACGACGCAAGGTCAGCAACATTTCATCAATATCGCTGTCTTGGACTTCGCTTTGTGGCAAAGTGATATCGAGTGCATCAAGGCCGTTGACGCTGACTTCTGGCATAACCTCAAACAACGCTTCAAATTTCACAGGCTCGTTGGCGGCAAATCCAGAAACGACGTTGATTTCTGGTGGGGCAACAGGCGCATGCTCACTGTCTTTCATCGCATCGCGGTAAGCCGATTCAATGACTTCGCTGAGCACTTCCTGACGAACGCTAGCGCCATATTTTTGCTTAATAACCTGGGGTGGGACTTTACCCGGACGGAAGCCGTCAAGTCGTACACGCGGACGCAGCTCTTTCAAACGCTTATCAACCGCTTCGTTTACTCGTTCTGCTGGGACTTCAACCGTCAGCTTGTGCTTTAGTCCTTCTGTATGTTCTACCGATGATTGCATAATTTCCTCAGTATAATTTCAGGTTTCGCCTGTCTGTCAAAAAAAAAGCGCCCTGAGGCGCATATATGGTGCGAAAGGAGAGACTCGAACTCTCACGGGTTGCCCCACTGGAACCTAAATCCAGCGCGTCTACCAATTCCGCCACTCTCGCAAATTCAGGGCGCGTATTAAAGCACAAAGCTTGGCCGCTGGCAAGTTATAGCGTGTTTTAAAAAATCAACCCCATTTTTGCCCACCGCAGACATCAATTATACTAAGTCTTTTTAACCCCGAAGTTGGCCTATGTCGCATCCTGCCCATTTTGACCGTATTGGCTCGCATTTTTTAAAGAACATCTATACCCGTGCTAAGGGGCAGATCCGCCTGGCCGTGTTGCAACGCGACCTTGCGGCTTTGCGTGATGGCGATCGGCGTTTACGGGTGCTCGATATTGGTGGCGGCGCGGGGCATATGGCGTTGTGGTTTTTAAGCGCAGGCCATGAAGTCACCCTGATTGACAGCTCTGAAGAATTATTAAGCGAAGCAAGAACGATGGCAGAAGCAGCCGGGGTTAGTGAGCAGCTCACTGTGCGCCGTGGCGATGCGCTCAATGCTGATACTTACCCAGAGCAGCTTGATTTTGATGTGGTGTGTTGTCATGCGGTGCTCGAATGGGTGAGCGATGGTGCGGGATTACTTGCGCAATGCTATCGCGCATTAGCCGACGATGGTGTGTTGTCCTTAATGTATTACAACTATGATGCGCTGAATTTTATCCAGCACGTCTTTGCGAATTTTGAGTATCTCGCTGATGGTTTGCACTCAGCTAACGCCGCTAAACTGACGCCAAAGTATCCACGCAAACAGACGGAAGTGGTGCATTGGCTCGAGTCTTTAGGGTTTGCTGATGCGCAATGCATTTCTGGGGTGCGATGTTTTTATGATTATATGAAACCGCGTGATCGTGAGCGTCAACCGTTAGATGACATCATTGCGCATGAATTAACGATGTCACAGCAGGCTTGCTACTTACCGGTCGCGCGTTATATCCATGAATGCCACGCTAAGCACTCTTGACCTTGGTTATGGCCTGCTTATACTGTGCGCCTTGCGCTCGCCGAACCTGATGATTCACCTATGACTCTAATTGATAGCCACTGCCACCTTGATTTTGCGATCTTCGATGAAGATCGTGACGTGGTGTTTGCGCGTGCGAATGCCGCTGGTGTAACGCAGATGGTGGTGCCTGCTGTGGCGCAGCATAATTGGTCAGCTGTGGCGAGGATGCAGGAAGATTATGGCGTGTGGCCGGCGTATGGCTTACATCCGGTTTTTACTGATCAGCATCAGCGTAGCGATATTGACGCGCTCGCTGCCTGGCTGGAGTCACATTCAGCAGTCGCAATTGGGGAAGTCGGTTTGGATGGGCGATTTGATAATCTGTCGCAGCAGGAAGATTATTTTCGTGCGCAAATTACGCTTGCACAGGGTTTAGCATTGTCGTTGATTATTCACGCACACGCAGCGCTTGAACAAGTTATTCAAATTTTGGCGGGTTATCAAGGCGTGCGTTTTGTTATCCATGCCTTTAGCGGCTCGGATCAGCAGCTGGCGCGCATTTTTGATCTAGGTGGGATGATTGGCGTTGGCGGCACACTCACGTATTCACGTGCACGACGTTTGCGCCGTCAAATCTCTCAAGCGCCACTGGATCGTTTACTACTCGAAACCGATGCGCCAGATCAACCACTCTGTGGCAAACAGGGTGAACGCAATGAACCAGCCAATGTGGTGAGCGTTTGCGCAACGCTCGCTGAACTGCGCGGTGTTGACCCACAAACAATTGCTCAAGCAACAACAGACAATGCGCAACATTTTTTTAACTCATAATAAAAAGGAAGCACTATGCCAACCGCACAAGCACGTACTGAAATAGTTTTAGGCACCGAAGCGCTCGAGCGGCTGCGTGAGTCAACGGTGATGGTCGCAGGGCTTGGTGGCGTTGGTGGTTACTGTGCTGAAGCGTTAGCAAGAGGTGGTATCGGTAAAATGATCCTGCTTGATCATGATGTGATCTCCCCGTCGAACCTGAACCGTCAATTGTTAGCGCTCAATAGCACCCTCGGGATGCGCAAAACCGAAGTGATGACAGCGCGGCTGCGCGATATTAACCCGGAGATTAAGCTGGTTGTTTTACAGGAATTTTTGCGCGCTGATGGCTCTGACCGGTTACTCGAGCCTTTAGGGCAGATAGATTTTCTCGCGGATTGTATTGATTCAATCGCGTGTAAAGCGGCATTGGTTGATGCGGCGCAACGCCGAGAGATTTCGGTGATATCTGCAATGGGTGCAGGCAATCGTGTCGATGTGCGGCAAGCGAAAATCAAAACGCTCAATCAAACCAGCGGATGTCCGCTCGCGCGTGAGTTGCGTAAATCATTAAAATTATTAGGTGCGAATTTGCGCTATCCTGTAGTGTTTTCTGACGAGCCCCGTCGCCAACCGTTACCACACCAACCGATTGCTGGTGCAGAACCGGGGCGTGCGCGTGCGGTCAACGGCACGGTCTCTTACATGCCCGGCCTGTTTGGCTTGATGATGGCTGGGCATATTTTGCATGCACTTGCGGAACCAGATAATCATGAGCAAAGTTAAGCTGCTCAGGCCTAAGTCTGGTAAAAAGCTGTTGGTGGTCAACAAACCTTATGGGGTGCTCTGTCAGTTTTCTGATGGGCAAGGACGTGCGACATTAAAGGATTATGTCGATGTGCCAGGTGTCTATCCGGCTGGGCGGCTTGATCGCGATAGTGAAGGCCTGGTTGTTCTCACCGATGATGGTGGGCTGCAGGCGCGTATCGCCGATCCACAATTTAAATTGGCAAAAACGTATTGGGTGCAGGTTGAGCGTGAACCCGATGAGGCAGCGCTCGATCAGTTGAGAAAAGGCGTATTGCTCAAAGATGGCATGACCTTGCCGGCGCAAGTACGTTTGATTGCCGAACCGACATTATGGCCGCGTGATCCGCCGGTACGCTTTCGTAAAGATATCCCGACGGCGTGGTTGGCGATTACCATTCGTGAGGGGCGCAACCGACAAGTGCGACGGATGACGGCCGCAGTAGGCTATCCAACTTTACGATTAGTGCGCATTCAAGTTGGCAGTACCCACTTGGGTGCATTATCATTAGGGACGTATAAATATATCGATGGGGTTTAGCATGAAAGATGCGCTGGCTTTGCTTGTTGAACGAAAAGATGTGCCGCCAGAGATGATGCAGGCAGCAGTCTCACAGATGATGACGGGTGAAGCTGATCCGGCAGCGGTAGGCGCATTTCTGATTGCATTGACGGCAAAAGGCGAAACCGTTGCTGAAGTGAGTGCTGCTGCTAAAGTCATGCGCGAATTGGCGAAAACCATCGATATAGATGGTTCGGAAATACTGGTTGATCCGGTTGGTACGGGTGGTGATGGTGCCAATCTATTTAATGTCTCAACGGCGAGTGCGATTATTGCTGCAGCTGGTGGAGTGAAAATTGCCAAGCATGGCAATATCGCTGCGAGTAGCGCTTCAGGAAGTGCAGATGTGTTGCGCGAAGCCGGCGTTGTTTTGGATATTGCCCCTGAAGATGTGGCGGCGTGCGTGCGCGAAACCGGTTTTGGTTTTATGTTTGCTCAAGCTTATCATCAGGCGATGCGCCATGTTGTGCCGGTGCGGCGTGCGCTTGGTGTACGGACAGTGTTTAATGTTTTAGGGCCGCTGTCTAATCCGGCCGGGGTGAAACACCAGGTATTGGGCGTTTTTTCGAAAGCGTGGCTGCGTCCGATGGCAGAAGTCAGCCGTGCACTAGGGGCAAAACGCGTGTTGGTGGTGCATTCACATAATGGCCTCGATGAATTCAGCGTGACCCACCGTAACGATGTTGCCGAATTATGCGCCGATGGTTCGATTAAAGAATATGAAGTTTCACCACTCGCGCTCAATATGGCGCACGACCATCACCGTGAGATTGAGGTGGGGAGTGCTCAAGAATCTTTAGCACTGATTAATGCGATTTTTGCTGGTGGTGGACCCAAAGTGGGGCGTGATATGCTCGCACTCAATGCTGCGGCGATTTTTTATGTGGCGGGTAAAGTTGTCGATTTGGCAGAAGGTGTGGCATTGGCCTATAGCGTTCTTGACCAAGGGCTGGCGGCACAAAAATTAGCGGAGATTGTTTCGTTTACTGCACACAAAGGAGTGTGAGCTATGACGAGTATTTTACAGGAAATTGTTGCGGTAAAACGCGAAGAAGTGGCGGCACGTAAAAGCGTGCGTAGTCAGTCGTATTTGTGTGAGATGATCGGTGCGTTTAAAGAATTGCCACGTGGCTTTATGAACGTCCTACGCCAGCAAATAACACAAACCGAATGTGCGGTGATTGCTGAAGTCAAAAAAGCCTCGCCGAGTCGCGGGGTGATCGCTAAATATTTCGAACCACTTGAAATCGCCACAGGCTATGTTCAAAATGGCGCCTGTTGTTTGTCAGTGCTCACTGATGAGCGGTTTTTCCAAGGCAATGATGACTACTTACGGCGCATCCATGAAGCGGTGCAGGTGCCTATTTTGCGCAAAGATTTTATGATTGATGAATACCAGATCATCGAGTCACGCGCGCTTGAGGCAGATTGTGTGTTGTTAATCGCAAGTATTTTAGACGACGCGCAGCTCCATGATTACACCCGGATTGCGCATGATTTAGGGATGGATGTGCTGGTAGAGGTTCATAATCGGGAAGAATTTGATCGTGCGCTTGCTCTGCCCATTGATTGTATTGGCGTAAATAACCGTAATTTGCACGATTTTAGCGTTGATTTAAACACCTCGATTGAGCTGGCTGCGCACTTGCCTGAGCATCTATTTATGATTAGCGAGAGCGGTATTAGCACCAATCAAGATATTATTCGCCTGAAAAACGCCGGGATTTATGCCTACCTTGTTGGTAGTGCATTGATGGAGCACGACCATCCTGGCACAGAATTAAACCATTTATTAACCGGAGCGGCCCCATGAATTCATCGGTACACATTATCGATCACCCATTAGTACAACACAAACTGACTACCTTACGTCGTAAAGAGACCACCACCATGGAATTTCGTGCGGTAGCGAGTGAAATCGGCTTATTGCTTGGCTATGAAGCCTCGCGCGATTTTCCGCTCAAAGATTGCACAATTGATACGCCATTAGAGAAAATGACCAGTAAAGATTTACATGGGCGCAAAACCTGTATTATCAGTATTTTGCGCGCAGGTAATGGTTTGCTCGATGGGGTGCTTAAATTATTGCCAGCCGCGAAAGTGGGCTATGTGGGGATGGAACGCGATGAAGAAACCCATCGTCCCCGCGCTTATTATTGCAAGCTGCCCAAAGCGATGGGTGAGCGTATTACCTTAGTGGTTGATCCCATGTTAGCCACGGGATTTTCGGCGATTGAGAGTATTTCGCAAGTTAAATCCTTAGGTGCAAAAGACATTCGCTTTATTTGTCTGTTGGCCGCGCCAGAAGGGATTGATGCGCTGGTAAAAGCGCATCCGGATGTGCCGATTTATACTGCGGCTGTCGACCGGGAACTGGATAATCATGCGTATATTCGCCCAGGATTGGGGGATGCGGGAGATCGATTGTATGGGACGCTATAAACTACTAACAGCTTTGTTGTGTTGTTTGAGTAGTGCCGGGTTTGCGCTCGGGAACTACAGTGCAATGTATGATGTGTCGGTGCGCGGCGTTGGTGCGGGCCAAATGCGCCACGACGTCATCTTGACCGATAATACCTACCGTATTGATACGGTGGCTAAGCCCTCATTGGCGGCTAAAATGCTGGGTTTTGGGGTGATTAGGGAATCGGTTAAAGGGTTGCTAAATAATGGGAAAATACAGCCCCAGCGCTACCAACGCAGTATGGAAGGTGATGCCGAATACCGGTTGGTGTATGATTTTCGTCCCAACCGCCATGAAATCGCTGCGCAAATTGGTAACGAAGAAACCATTTTGAAATACGACGAGGGCAGTCATCCGCTAGATACCCTCTCACTGGTCATTCAAAGCCTGCTTGATGATGAAAACAATCAGTTGGCTGCAAAGTATGTTTTGGTTAGCGAAGATAAAGTTCGTAGCTATAGTGTTGAAGAAATGCCACATGAGAAATGGGAAGATCCTTCTGGTGCGGTGATTGATGTGCGGGTGTTTCGCCAAGTCAGCGGTAACCGACAAACCCAGATTTATTTTGCGGATAACCCATTGCGTTTGGTTAAACTCACGCAAATCAAGGACGATAAACCGCGTTTTCATCTTAAATTGATTGATTATCGCGCACTCTAATGAAAGTTTTATTGGTGAGTGTTGACCTGGTTCCGCGCTACTTCGGCGTTTTCTTAGCATCATTTCGAAGCTTAGTCGGAACGTGTGATCATATCGAGCTTAATAGCGATGCGGTGAAGGATGAGCAACGCCGCATCAGGATTTTGCGTCGCGAACCCACCTACGACCATGTGATCTTTTTTAGCTCAAGTCACGAACAAGCGCATATTTGGCTCGAACAATTTAGCGATATTGAGCATTTTGTCCTGTTGAGTATGCAGTATGAACCTGAGGTGGTGCTTGAAGAAACTCAGCGCTTTTTTCAGCAATATCCTTGGGCGCGCTGGATTGGTTGCGATAAAGACTCTTTTCGTTATTACACCTCGCTAGGTATTGATGCCTATCGCGTGCGTCCGGTGGTGTTCCAAGAACGCCAACCGATAAAAACCAACACGCAAGGTGCGGTGTGCCACGCGCTAGGGCGTATGCCGGGTAAGCATAAAGCACGTTTGTTTGCGCAAAGTAACCACTTTGTTTATCAATCCTGCCATGAAGAAGCTCAGCTACGTCGTTATATCCGTAATGAAGTCAACTACGGCGATATTCTATTGATTTACGCTGAAGCCATGCTGCGCGAACACCTGCTTATTGAAGCGTTGGTGAAGGGTAGTGTGGTGGTTGTGCCGAAAAGTTTTATTCACACATCGAATGAGCGTTGGATATTTCGCTCAGGCTGTTTGGTGGCTGATAATCTTGAGGAGGTGCAAACCTTGATGCGTGAAGGCAGTGATCCTGATGTGATGGCGCTACTGGTCGAGAAATCCATGCGTTATGTGGAAAAAAACTACGCACCGAATGTCCTTGCCGAAGAGCTCGCAAGACTCTTGCATTTTAAGGGGCGGGTTAAAGATGATTTTATGGTGCGGCGTAAGTGAGCCAGTTTTTGCATCAGTGGGGTCAGCAAATCCTTGCTTGGCGACCCTTAGAGAATTCGAAATCCCTGCAAATCATTGTTGCGTCGCTGGCATTTATCACCGGCTTGCTAGTGTGGTTCAGTCATGGGCAGACCTTTGAATTACCGGCCTTGCAACAACTCTACCGTGCATTACCACAAAGCTGGTCGCCGAATGTCAAAACGTGGTTGGGGTTTTTATTTGCCAATAGCTTATCAACCCTCTCATTATGGCTATTTACTCGGGTTGCGCTACAAATTGGCTTAGGGATTACAACCACATTTTTTCTCTTTTTGCTGCTCAATTTTAACCCGGAATTTAAGAGCGTCCGCTTAGATATCAGCATGATGCAGATCGTGATTGTGCTGTGGACGCTAAGCATTTATTGGTTCTTACGCTACTATCAGCACCACCTTTATCGCGCCTTTTTATTGTGGGCGGCGTGTTTATGGATCGCGGCATTGATTGAGCCTTGGACCTGGCTTTGGGTCTTGGGTTTACCACTGTGTTTTCTGTTTTGGCCAGGTACGGGTCGTTGGTGGCAACGTGGGATTGAGCGCGGTAAATTTTTGATTGTGTATTATCTGCTCGCAGCGCTATTGATTATGCTCGTCCCGCTGATTCATCAGCAAGTGTTCCTGCAATTTCAAGAAATGACACAACGTATTGAGCGCGCGATGTCGGATATATCGCTGTTTATCAGCGGCGATCGTGGCTTTGATTTGGCTGGCTATGACGCATTTGTGATTGCTTTAGTGTTGGTGGTGATTAATGCGCTAAAAAACGCCGGTTTTTTGATTTTGTTGGTGGTGTGGTTTGCGATGCGCCACCGCTATAGTGCAGTGCTTCCTGGTCGCGTCTGGCTATTTTTTGCTTATAACCTTGGGTTTGCTGCACTGGTTGGCGCGTTGTCACTGCTTTATCTTGGGCATTTACACAACGATTTGCTCTACACACCGATTACCATGCTCATCTTGTGGATGAGCGCGTCAGCAGTTTTTCATCTCTACCAACGCTGGCGCGCACAACGTATCGCGCCACAACACCGACTACTCACTGTGTGGTTGTTGGTTGCTTATGCGATCGCGAGTATTATCCAGTTTGGTCCCTCGCAGGATTATTTACGTGATGCTGGGTTATGGGCAGCGGATAATGCTCCAGGGAAGATTTGGAGCAATCATTATGCGTCGCTGTTTTATGTCGGTGAGTCGCCAATTGCCGGGCAAAGTGCGCAGTATGTGCGAATCAATCAAGACCGTTTACCAGCAGATTTTGCCCATGGTGATGTATTGCTCTATCAAGTTGGCCGTAAACAACAACCAGCAGCGATTATTGACCGCCTTAGCACCCAAACGGTTTTTCGTAACCAACGTGGTGATACCGTCTACGTACTAACGCTCTCTGATCGCGCACCGTAAGCATGAGTGATAAGCAGGCAAAACTTAATGCGGTACTCGCGCAGTATCAAAGTGCAGTCACATCAACGATGCGCACACAAATGCACAACGCTGATCCAACGCAAGACCCACTAGCGGCGCAGTTTATGCCGGATGTTCGCGAACTCAATGTATGTGAAACTGAATTGAGCGACCCAATTGGTGATGAAGCGCATTCACCACTGAATGGATTGGTGCATCGTTATCCAAACCGGGTGTTATGGACGATGGCGCCAACTTGTGCGGTCTATTGTCGCTTTTGTTTTCGCAAAGAACATATCGGCCGCAAAGGCCATGCATTAACGCGGGAAGAGCGTGAAGCCACGCTTGCCTATATTGCTGCCGATACGGGGATTGAAGAAGTCATTTTAAGCGGTGGTGATCCGCTTCACCTGCCGCTTGCGCAATTGCGTAAATTCTTAGAACCGCTCAATACCATCGGCCATATTCGCCGGGTTCGCATCCATACACGTATTCCTGTGGTTGATCCGCAGCGTGTGAATACTGATTTACTCGAATTATTGGGATGGTTAACGCCGCGTGTGGTTGTGGTGTTGCATATTAATCACATCAATGAATTGAGCGAAGAAGCGGTGCGGGTAATCAACGCTTTACGTGCGGCGGATGTGATGCTGTGCTCACAGACTGTGTTGCTACGTGGGGTTAATGTCGATCTCGAGAGTTTGGCGGCGTTGTTTAATGGTTTACTCGATGTTGGGGTGATGCCGTATTACTTACACCATCTCGATTTGGCGCGTGGCACACAGCATTTTCGTCTGAGCCTTGATGAGGGGTTGACGCTTTATCGTGCGTTACGTGCAACCCTGTCAGGGATTGCGGTGCCGCGTTATATTGTAGAAATCCCGGGCGGTGGCGGTAAAGTTCCGGTCACTGATCTCACCGCTAGTCAACGCGCACAACTGAAACTGGCCGGTATTTTCTAACCACCTTATGGCTCAACGTAACACCAAATGCTGTCATACCGCTGACACAATCGGTTGTGACAATAAGGTTTTTCTTAAGTATGTTTACGATGGGCAAAACACCTGGCATAAAAAACCGCAAACCGTCTAAATACGCACCCTTTATGCAGGCGCTAAAGGTGCGCACGCCAAAATATAAATTTGCCGTGGAAATCGGCGGCGATCCTGATGCGCCGTGTGTGTTGCTGATCATGGGCTTAGGCGCACAAATGCTCGTTTGGCCGAACGATTTTTGTCAGGCGTTGATTGATGCAGGGTTTCAGGTATTGCGTTTTGATCATCGCGATAGCGGCAAATCGAGTAAATACAAACACAAAAAAACACTCACCGAGCGTAATCAGCGCCTATCTCGACAGTTGCGCTTAGCCGCAGGATTTAAACTGGGCTTATCACAACAAGATGTGCCTTACGATTTATACGATATGGCTGAAGATGTGCATCAACTGCTTGCCGTACTCAACATTACGCGTTGCCATGTGATTGGTATGTCGATGGGCGGTATGATTGGGCAAATTTTAGCGGCTAACTATCCGCAGCAAGTATTGAGTTTGGGGTTACTTTCTAGCAGCAACAATCAAGCCTGGTCACGCCTGCCTCATTACAAACAGATGCTCTCGATGTTAGCGCGCGCACCGGATAAAAAAGATCATGATGCCGCGATGGCGCATACTTTGGCAACGATCGAACGTTTAGCAGGAGCGCATTATGATGCCGAAGAAGCCCAAAGGCGTGTGCAATTATTGCATCAGCGTAAATACTACCCACAAGGCAGCACGCGACATATGATGGCGGTGCTCGCAACCGGTTCACTGCGTAAATTGAATACGCATATAAAACAACCCACGCTGGTCGTGCATGGTCGTGAAGACCGTCTAATCCCACCTTCTCATGGTAAAAACCTTGAGCGCGCGATCCCTCAAGCACGCTTGGTGTTAATCGAAGGGATGGGGCATGATATCCCGCAAGCGCTGGTTGATCAGCTCGCAGCGTTGTTTACTCAGCATCTACAAGAGGCGCAAGAACTCGATAAGCGTTGAATCGCTTAATGATGACGCTCAATGTGCTATTGCTGCGGTGTGTTCAAGGTGGTGTTTACGTCCAAGGTAATCATTCATACTGAACGTCTGTTCGCTTTGGCAATGCGGGCATTGTGCGGCATTTGGTCGCGCCTCTTCTTCGCTGTATTTTTCCGCAGTCGGTGGTGCGTATCGATTCAGGCATTCCACACACAGGCGTTTAGTGAAAAAATCTTCAGGTAAGTCGGTGTGTAGCAGGGTGATAAATTGTCGGCATATGTCGCGAATATACGCATCGCTATTTTCTGAAGTGAGGCCGGTATTGACGTAGATTTGATCCTCAGTATGGGGCGACCAAATATCAATACACAAAAATGACCATACTGAAAACAGTGGATAGCGATCGCGCAAGGAAACAAAATCTTCAAGCAACGATATGCCGGCTTTCGGCATCAGCTTATTATCGAGTATTTGCGTGCACAGATATTCAGCATAATCGAATAACACTTGGCGTTCGCCGGGTTCAGACTTGGCTAAATCATTGAGTGCCTGTTGGAAAAAATCCTCAATCTCATCAGCACTTAATTGCTGTATGGTCCATTCATCAGCAAGGCGCTGTAAGGCGAGGCTGTTGTGCTCATATTTTAATTGTTCTTCAGCCCAGGCGTAATAATCGTGGGCGAATGCGACAGATAAAGCTTTTTTACCCAATAGCTCTATGGTGTTCATTGACTGATCCTAACAAGGCAATACGTTGCGCCTATTGTACGAGGTTGGTTTAACTTTACAATCCATTATCGCTTTGCAGCGCTTCCAAAATAGGGCAGTCGGGTTTGTTATCACCAGGGCATTGTGTGCTGAGTGCGTTCAATGTGTGGCGCATCGCATTAAGTTCAGCAATTTGCGCGTCAATTTCAGCAATTTTTAGCTCAGTTTTTGCTTTTACTGCTGCGCTACACCGCTTGGGATCAGAGGAAAGCACTAATAACTCACTCGCTTCAGCCAAGCTAAAACCAACCATTTTCGCGCGCTTGATGATAATCAGCTCATTAATATGGTTTTCTGCGTATTCACGGTAGTTATTTGCACTGCGAGCAGGTGGTGTGATGATACCTTGTGCTTCATAATAGCGGATGGTCTTAGCGCTTAAACCACTGTGCTGACTGACTTCTTTAATATTCATTGTTCGCTTGACCTTGACATAACAGGAAGGTTTATCCTACAACACTCAAGCAAACCAGTGAGTGATATTTGCTTAACCGATTTTATCGACTGTCGAGGAAACCGATGACTCAACCGACCATAACATTAGCTGTCAGTGGGCTTAGCTGCGGTAAATGCGTGCGCAAATTACGTGAAGGCTTAGAAGCTTTATCAGATGCCCATGATGTGCAAGTGAGTAAAATACGCGTGAGTGTGAGCGGTTCGGTGACGCGCGAGGCCGTGGTCGCGGTGATCGAAGGTTTAGGGTATTGGGTTGCTGAGTCTAAACAGTATCACTTTAACCTTGAGGGATTGTCGTGTGGACGCTGTGTGGCTAAGGTTGAGGAAGCGCTTTCTGCGCGTGATGATGTTATTACTTATACAGCTGATACCACGCATTTAAGCGTAGAAACATCGTCAGAACCTGCAGTGATGATTACACTTATTGAATCGTTGGGCTATGAAGCAACGATCGCCCAAGACGGGCAAATGGAGGGATCGGAAAGTGATTTCCAGAGTGTTGCTGCCTCAGCGTCATCGGATGTGCCGTTGCTTAAAGATGATCGCTATCAATATTTTCTTTTAGACGGTATGACGTGTGCGAGCTGTGTGTCATCAGTTGAAAAGGCGATTGCAGGTGTATCAGGGGTTAGTGATGTGCGGGTGAATTTAGCCGAGCGCAGCGCAGCCGTTAGTGGTGATTTTTCGACTCAAGCAGTCGAGGAAGCCGTAAAAGAAGCAGGTTATGGTGCTGAGCATAGTGATGATGCGCAAACCCGTCGCCAGCGTTTACAAGAGAAACAAACGATTCAGTACGCTCGTGATAAACGCGGTGCGTGGCTCGCCTTATCACTGGGTGCTCCATTGATGCTTTGGGGTATATTTGGAGGCTCTATGGTTGTTAATAGCCCTACTCAACAATGGGTGTGGGGTATGATTGGTGGCCTAACCCTATTATTGTTAATGACCGTAGGACGGCATTATTTTATTGGTGCCTGGCAAGCGCTCAAGCATAGTCGGGCCACGATGGATAGCTTGATTGCTTTGGGTACAGGCGCGGCCTGGTTGTATTCGATGGCAGTCGTGATTGCTCCAGATGGGTTTCCTGAAGGTGCGCGGCATGTGTATTTTGAAGCGACAGCGATGATTCTAGGATTGGTGACGCTCGGGCATGCGATTGAAAGCCGTGCCCGCTCACATACGTCAAGAGCGCTTGATCGTTTGATGGATTTGCAACCACAAACCGCGCTGGTGATTGACCATGGTGGTGAAAAAGAAGTGCCATTATCTTCTGTTACAGCAGGCATGATGCTGCGTTTAAAACCCGGAATGAAAGTGGCCGTTGATGGTGAGGTTTGCGAAGGGCAGAGCTATCTTGATGAGTCGATGTTAACCGGTGAGCCGATAGCCGTTGCTAAAGAGATCGGTGATGATGTTTACGCTGGCACAATCAATCAAAGTGGGACGCTGGTCTTTCGCGCGACACATATTGGTAGCGAAACCACTTTGGCGCGCATTATTAGCTTGGTGCGTCAAGCGCAAACCTCTAAACCGGCACTGGCGCATTTAGCCGATAGAATCTCGGCAGTGTTTGTGCCGTTGGTGATGGTTATTGCTTTGCTGACTGCTGTTGCGTGGTGGCTGTGGGGACCAGAGCCGAAGATGATGTACGCCTTGATTAGTGCGGTGAGCGTGTTGATTATTGCCTGTCCTTGTGCACTGGGTTTAGCAACCCCACTGTCGGTGACGATTGGCGTTGGGCGCGCGGCTGATCTTGGGGTGTTGGTTCGTGATGCAGCAGCACTACAACTCGGCGCCTCTATCGATACCGTAGTGCTCGATAAAACCGGCACGCTTACTGTGGGTAGCCCGCAAGTGGTTACACAAACTGCAACAAATGGTGACACACAAGCCTTACTTGCGCTCGCTGCCAGTTTAGAACAAGCTTCAGAACATCCTTTTGCACAAGCGATTATCAACGCTGCCGAAGATGAAGGCTTGGCGTTAGCGAGCATTGAGGCATTTCAAGCTGAGTCTGGCAAAGGCATTCAAGCGATGCTTGATGGTGAGGTGGTTGCCTTAGGCAATGCGGCGATGATGATGCAGGTCGGAGTGGATGTTGAAAAACTGCAAGAGCGCGTCAAGGAGATGTCCTCCCTTGGACAAACGCCGGTGTATGTGGCGCGAGGTGGCGCGTTATTGGGTGTGATCGGGATTAATGATCCGTTACGTGAGGATTCTACACGTGCTGTTCACGTGCTGCATGATATGGGTCTGCGGGTGGTGATGCTTAGTGGTGATATCGAAGCTACTGCGCAAGCGATTGCCAAGCAGCTGGGGATTGATGAAGTGATCGCTGGTGTTTTGCCTGAGGGTAAAGCGCAGGTGATTAAACGCCTGCAAGCAGAAGGGCACTCGGTGGCGATGGTTGGTGATGGGATTAATGATGGACCAGCGCTTGCCCAAGCAGAAGTCGGGATGGCAATGGGTGGTGGCAATGATGTGGCAATTGAAAGCGCACAATTTACCTTAATGCGCCACAGCGTGGTGGGCGTGGTCGATGCGCTCGCGCTCTCACGTGCAACCCTGCGTAATATGAAGGGCAACCTATTTGGTGCATTCATTTATAACAGCTTAGGGATTCCGATTGCCGCTGGGGTGCTTTATCCATTGCTTGGGGTGTTATTAAGCCCGGTCATCGCTGGAGGCGCGATGGCGTTATCGTCGATTACGGTGGTGAGCAACGCTAACCGTTTGCGCCTATTTCGCTCGCCAATGGCGGATAAACAATAAGACTGATTCACGTAAACTGCGTTATGAGCGCCGCTTGAGACGATTATTCTGGATGATGTTTGCCGCGAGCTCTTCAACCGATTTATGGGTGGTGTTGGTGTGGGCGATGCGGTGTTGGCGCATTAAACGCTCGGCATCGCGTACTTCCCGCTGACAATTACTGAGACTGGCATAGTCAGAATCCGGAAGCCGTTCAGAGCGAATGTGGTGTAAGCGCTCTGGATCGATCGTCAGCCCATAGAGTTTGTTCTTAAAAGGTTTGAGCATGCGCGGCAGGCCGAATTGCTCTAAATCCTCTGGGGTGAGCGGATAGTTGGCAGCGCGAATCCCGTATTGCAGTGCGAGGTACAAACAAGTGGGGGTTTTGCCGCTGCGCGATACGCCCATCAAAATTACATCAGCGTCTTTTAAGTTTTTATCGCTGATCCCATCGTCGTGGTTGAGTGAGAAGTTAACCGCTTCCATGCGCGCATCATAGCGTTCGGTATCGTTAATACCATGGATATGGCCCGGGCTGCGCTTGGCCACGGTGCCTAATTCTTTTTCTAAATCATTAATAAACGCGGCAAAAAAGCTTAAATGCAGTCCTGCGCTGTCGGTGATAATTGCATGGATTGAATCGTTAGCGATACTGGAAAATACCAACGGCCGTAACAGGCTGTGTTCTGCCGCTTCGTTGATATAACCGACCATTTCATGTGCTTTTTCCGGCGAATCAATAAACGGATGCACACTGCGGATAAACGATTGACTGTCGAACTGGCTGAGCAACGCCTCCCCCATACTCTCTGCGGTGATCCCAGTACGATCAGATAAGAAAAAAGCGTGGCGGGTTTGTGGCATTTTGATTCCTATGGATGTGCGGTTTGTTTGAGGAAATCGTTGAGGGTAACTTCAAGATGGGTCTTTTTATCTTGGTAGGTGTTCTCATTTATTTCGCCTTTTAGGTAGGCTAGCTCGAGGTGATAGAGCGAATCTTCAAATTCAAGTACCGCGTTGGTGCGTGCGAGGCGCCATTGCTGCAAGCGTACCTGCCGTTTTTTCCAATATTGGCTAAACCATAAGATAGCGCCGCAGAAAAGGGTTAATGCCAGGAAGATAAGAAAAGTATTCATGATGGGTCTGTTACATCCAGAATGTGTAAAGGAGCCTTGCTGATCGCCTGCCACAGTGCTTTACTGTGTGCGGCATGTCCGTGGTTTGGGATATGTGCTAATACGCCTTCAGCGACCTCATCGATGCCAAGTCCACGTAAATGCAATAAGTTCAGCGCGGCTTGTAGCGGCGGTAGGCTTGGGTTATACGCGGCGTTTTCGGCGTATCGCCCACTGATGATTTCGCCAGATTTAAGCGCTAACGCGACCCCTGCATAGGCGCCACTATACGGTGCGTAACTGTGTTCGGCAGCGTCGATGGCCGCTTGACTGAGTGGGGGAAGCGAATTGACATTCCCTGTTAGGGGTATGCGTTGTTGATCGAGTAAGCGGGTTTTCATCCCTAAATCAGCGGGTGAGAAATCTTGTGGGAGTAATTCAGGGAATGGGGTGTTCTGTCGGCTGGGTAGGTGAACGTGTAGGCGATCAGCATCGCGTAATTCGTTCATAAATTGTCGACAATGACCACAGGGTGGGTAGTTAACCACCACATGCGCGATACGCGTCGCCCCACGCATCCAAGCGTGGCTGATCGCGCTTTGTTCGGCGTGAACGGTTTGTGCCATCGCAGCACCGGCGTATTCTTGATTGACGCCAACATAAAAATGGCCCGCGTCATCGATGGCAATGGCGGCCACTTGAAATTGTGAGACAGGCACAACAGCGTAAGCTTTCAACTGATCGAGTAACGAGAGTGCGTAGGTTATCGGGTTAATGTCGCGATCTTGACAAATGGTTTCGATGATGTGATTGGGGATAAATGTGTCGTACTGCGCTGAGGGCATAGGGTAATCCGTAAGATAATTGCCTTAATTCGCTATTATGTCATAAACTGCCCATGTTCTTAAATGTTGGAAAGGTTATCTTATGGGTATTGTGGTGAGCTTTTTGGGCATGGCTGTCTTGATTCTTGTGGCCGTGGTGTTGTCAAAAAACCGTGGCGCCATTCGCTTGCGTACGGTGGGTTTGGCGTTTGCCCTGCAATTCTTAATCGGCGGACTGATTTTATACGTACCCTGGGGGCAACAAGCATTACTCACGGCCTCTGATGCGATTGGTAATGTGATTAACTACGGTCGTGAAGGGATGAACTTTCTGTTTGGGAATTTATTGGGTTCGTTTAATGTCGGGACCTTTGTTGACGGCAAATTTGTTGCTGACCCTGATGGCTCGATCGCCAGCACCGGCTTTATTTTTGCGCTCAATGTATTACCGCTGATTATCTTTTTCTCGTCGCTCATTGCTGTGCTCTATTATTTGGGCATCATGCAGAGGTTTATTCGTATGCTTGGTGGTGCCTTGCAAAAATTACTCGGCACCTCACGTGCTGAATCGATGTCAGCAGCGGCAAACATCTTTGTTGGGCAAACCGAAGCGCCATTGGTGGTGAAGCCTTTTATTAAAAATATGACCCAATCAGAGTTGTTCGCGGTGATGTGTGGCGGTTTAGCGTCAGTGGCTGGTTCAGTGCTCGCGGGCTATGCCGGTATGGGGGTGCCGCTGCCTTATTTGATCGCTGCGTCGTTTATGGCCGCGCCTGGTGGTTTATTATTTGCGAAATTATTAATCCCAGAAACCGAGACACCAGAAAGTAACGAACACATGGTGAAGACTTTTGCTGCTGATGATGAAGACGCGCCAGCGAATGTGATTGATGCGGCCGCTAATGGCGCAACTACCGGGATGTATATCGCGATGAATGTTGGTGCGATGCTGCTGGCCTTTATTGGGCTGATTGCGTTAATCAACGGCATGATCGGCGGGGTCGGCAATTGGTTTGGTGTGGAAGGCTTGTCGCTTGATCAACTCTTTGGCTGGATCTTTGCCCCGGTGGCGTGGATCATTGGTACCCCGTGGGCGGATGCACAAGTTGCCGGAACCTTCCTCGGGCAAAAACTCGCGATCAATGAGTTCTTTGCTTATGCGCAATTACAGCCGTATTTGAGTGGTGAGTTGGCAGGGACCTTAAGCGCAAAAACCACCGCTATTTTATCGTTCGCCCTGTGCGGGTTTGCCAACTTGAGCTCGATTGCGATTTTGGTCGGCGGTTTGTCGATTATGGCGCCTTCGCGTCGTAGCGATGTGGCGCGCCTCGGCGTGTATGCGTTAATTGCTGGTACGCTATCGAATTTAATGAGCGCGACAATTGCCGGTTTGTTTATCGGCCTTGGTGGCGCTGCTGCACTTGGCGTGGGTTAATAATGTTAAAATGGTATTTAATACATTTTTGGATATAAATGATGAACACAGTAGCAGCAAAAGACATTATTCCCTTACTCGATTTAACCTCGCTGAATGACAGTGACAATGAAAGCAGCACTCGTGCTTTATGCAAAAAAGCGGTGACGGCACACGGTCATGTGGCTGCGGTGTGTGTGTATCCGCAGTGGGTGAGCTGTGCGCGTGAAGCACTCGCAGAATTTGGCGCTACAGATATTGAGCTGGCGACAGTAGTTAATTTCCCGCAGGGTAATGACGATCAGGCCACGGTGCTTGCTCAAACCAAGCGCGCGCTTGATGATGGTGCGACTGAGATTGATGTGGTGATCCCTTATCAAGCGTTAATCGATGGCGATGAAGAGAGCCCAGCTGCGCTGCTTAAAGCAGTGTGTGAATTAACCCATCAACGCGGTGCGCTGGTGAAGGTCATCCTGGAAACCGGCGCGTTAGAAAGTGAAAAATTTATTTTACTTGCCGCAGGGATTGCTGTTGACGCTGGGGCGGACTTTCTGAAAACCTCAACCGGTAAAATTGCCACCGGTGCGACTGTCGAAGCAGTCGATTTATTGGTTGAGACGATCAGTGCTAAAGGCGTTGCCGATCACGTTGGGATTAAAGTTTCTGGTGGCGTGCGTTCTAAAGCTGATGCTGATGCCTATCTTGATTTAATCATCGATCACTTAGGCAAAGACTGGCTGAGTGCAGCGCATTTTCGTTTTGGTGCGTCGTCGTTACTCGACGATTTATTGGACCAGGTTTAAGGAGGGTTTATGGCTCGCTTTCTTGCTCAAGAAATTATTCGCTCTAAGCGTGATGGCGCCACGTTAAGCGACGAAGAAATCGCTTTTTTCGTGCAAGGCATAACCGATGAATCGGTCAGCGAAGGGCAGATTGCTGCGCTGGCGATGGCGGTATTTTTCAACGATCTAAACCTCGATGAGCGCACAGCGTTAACGCTGGCGATGCGCGATAGTGGCGATACGCTGAATTGGTCTGCTGCGAAGTTAAACGGACCCGTGGTTGATAAACATTCCACCGGTGGGGTTGGCGATGTGGTGTCATTGATGATGGCGCCGATGATTGCGGCTTGTGGTGGTTATGTGCCGATGATTTCCGGGCGTGGTTTAGGCCATACCGGTGGGACGCTCGATAAGCTTGAATCGATTCCCGGGTTTAATATGTATCCATCGCCTGATCAGTTACGTCATATCGTGAAGAATGTCGGCTGTGCGATTATCGGACAGACCGGTAATTTAGCACCCGCCGATCGCCGTTTTTATGCCACCCGCGATATTACCGCGACTGTCGAATCGGTTGCCTTGATTACTGCCTCCATTTTGTCGAAAAAACTCGCGGAAGGCTTAGACAGCCTGGTGATGGATGTGAAAGTAGGTAATGGCGCTTTTATGCCAACTTACGAGCAATCACAAGCCTTAGCGCAGTCGATTGTTGATGTGGCGAATAAAGCCGGCTGTCGTACCACAGCATTACTGACGGATATGAACGAAGTGCTTGCCTCGAGCGCTGGTAATGCGGTTGAAGTTGCTGAAGCGGTGCGCTTTTTGCGTAACGAACAGGTTAATCCACGCTTGAAAGCGATCACCATGGCGTTGAGTGCTGAGTTGTTGGTCAGTAGCGGCTTGGCGAGCACGCGCGAAGAAGCCGAGCACTCGCTACAAACGGTGCTCGATAACGGTAAGGCAGCAGAACGCTTTGATCATATGGTGATAGCCCAGGGTGGGCCGGATGATTTTTGTAACACTTATAAAAATCATTTAGTGCGTGCGGCAATTATCAAACCATTGATTGCGCCACAAACCGGGGTGATTAACCACGTTGATACGCGCGCCGTTGGCGTGGCGGTAATCAATCTCGGTGGTGGGCGTCGTTTAGCAGCCGATAAAATCAATCACCGCGTAGGGTTTGATGAGATTTTGCCGTTAGGTAGTCGCGTGGACAGTCAGACACCACTCGTCACAATCCATGCAGAGAGTGAAGAATCGTGGGATCGCGCGGCCGAAGATTATCTGGCAGCCATTCAGATCAGCGAAGATATTCCGCAAGAGCGCGAAACGGTTTATGAAACCGTGAGCTATGATGATTCACCTTCTTACACCTAACCACGACTAAGGAAACTGCGCCCATGACCCATCATCCGTTTTTATCGTTTTTCCGTCATGCGGCGCCGTATATCCATAGTCACCGTAATAAGACGTTCGTCATCGCTTTTGATGGGGATATTCATCATCCGCATTTAAAGAAATTACTCCACGATAGTGCGCTGCTGCACAACCTCAACATCAATCTGGTGTTGGTGCACGGTGCGCGTCAGCAAATTGATGCGCATCTGGCGCGAGCGAATATTGATTCACAAATCATCGATGATAAACGCATCACCACCAAAGCGATGATTCCGGAAATTCTTGATGCAGTCGGGGGCTTACGTTTACGTATTGAAGCGGCGCTGTCGATGGGGATGGTTAATTCGCCGATGCAAGACGCACAAGTGCGGATTGTAAGTGGGAACTTTATTACCGCAAAGCCCGTAGGGGTTATCGATGGGCATGATTTTGCCTTTGCTGGCGAAATTCGCCGCATTGATGAGGCCGGTATTCGTCGTCATCTTGAACTAGGTGATGTGGTATTGATTTCGCCGCTCGGCTATTCACCAACCGGTGAAGTGTATAACCTCAATTCTGAAGAAGTTGCGGCTTCGGTGGCGCAGGCGTTGCGCGCAGATAAGCTGATTTTTGTCAGTGATGGAGTTGTGCCGTATATCGATGAAGGACGTTCGCGACAGCTCACGCCTGAACAGGCGCGCGCCTATGATGGCGAAGGGCAATGGCTGCGTCAGCGTCTTAAAGCGGCGGCTATTGCCTGTGAATCCGGGATTCGCCGCGTGCATTTAGTTGAGCGCGATAACGAAGATGCCTTGCTCTTAGAGCTCTTTACCCGTGATGGTAATGGGGTGATGGTCACAGGTGATCATTATGACAACCTGCGCCAGGCAACGATTGATGACATCGGTGGATTACTCAATTTAATACGTCCGCTTGAGCAGCAAGGTGTTTTGGTCAAGCGTTCGCGCGAACATCTAGAGATAGAAATTGAGCATTTTTATGTACTTGAGCGCGACCACAGCATTATCGGTTGTGCCGCGCTTTATCCTTATCCGCAGGAATCAGCCGCTGAGCTGGCCTGTGTGGTAGTGCATCCGGATTATCGGCAAAACCAGCGTGCTGATAAGTTACTTGATGCCCTGGAAGCACAAGCGCGTGAAGCAGGGATTAGTAAACTGTTTATTCTCACCACGCAAACTGCACAGTGGTTTGAAGAACGCGGTTTTGCTGCCATTGGTATCGACGATCTGCCGATTGCGAAGCGTCAGGCGTATAACTACCAGCGCAACTCTCGGCCTTATTTAAAATACCTATAAAAAAGTGATTGATTAAATCAACTATCGTTGCCGATCTTTATTTGGTGATTAATCAGGGTTGTGTTAGGGTGCGCGTTGGTTATAACGATAGTCACAATTGCCTACGGGTAATCAATAATATGTTGATGCGGCTATCTATCATTCAAGGAAACAAGGATATTTATGCAAATTGAAAAAGGTCGTAAAGTTAGTATTCATTACACCCTTACTAACCCACAAGGCGAAGTGCTCGATAGCTCAGAAGGCCGTGAAGCTTTAGCGTTTACCTCTGGTGCGGGTGAAATCATCCCGGGTTTAGACGATGCGCTGATGGGTAAAACTGCAGGTGAGCATGTTGATGTGGTGATTGAGCCAGCACAAGCTTACGGTGAGCGTTTAGAAGAAGCGATGCAACAAGTGCCTCGCGAGCAACTCAAAGACATTCCTGATTTGCAAGAAGGCATGCCGTTACAAGCGGAAACCCCACAAGGTCCTGTGACCGTTTTTGTCGCCGAAGTCAAAGAAGACGTGGTGGTGATTGATGGTAACCACCCACTGGCTGGTGAAACCCTGCACTTCAGCGTTGATATTGAAAACGTTGAAGATGGTGAAGATAAAGGCCCACAGATTGTGATGCCTAACTAATCACGCCAGCTTCATGCTATAAAAGCCTCACCATATGTGGGGCTTTTTTTATAGGCTTCTATATGGCTTTATTTTTCGCATAAGACAAAAGCGACAATATAGTGACGTTCATCGCTGAGGCTTAGGTGCATCTTAGAATAGCCGCGTGCTTGAATCAGCGCCTCGATCGCTTCAGAGACCGCAAAGCCGGGCGCGCCCAGTTCGTTATGAGTGATACAGATTGCCGGCATCAATACGGGTGAGCGCAGGCCGGTGCCGAGCGCTTTACTCAACGCTTCTTTAGCCGCCCAACGCATCGCTAAATAGCGGGTTGGATCTTTACTGGTCAGCCAACCGTCCCATTCCTTTGGGTGGAGCACTTTGTTGGCAAAGCGTTCGCCGTGTACTTCAAGGCTATGGGCAATACGGCGTTTATCGATAATGTCGGTGCCAATCATGTCAGGTCAGAATTAAAAATCACGTGCTGATTGTCGATGGTTAGCGCCTGAGCGTCAAGGGCTGTGATGTCGTCTGCCTCATGCGAAACTGCGAGCAATAGCCAGCCGTGTTCGCGTTGTAAGCGGTAGGTGAGGTCGCTGACGTGCTTTCGGGTGCACTCATCGAGTGCTGAAAAAGGTTCATCTAATAGAACAATCGGACGATTAAGTAATAACGTTCGCGCAAGCGCTACCCGCTGTTGTTCGCCGCCAGAAAGCTCATGCGGGCGTTTTTTTAAATAGCTTGCAGGCAGAGAAACGCTATCGAGTAGTGCAGCAAAATCGCCATCTTTCGCAGCAAGCTTTAGATTTTGCGCCACGGTTAAATGATCAAAGAGGTTGTGTTGTTGAAAAAGGTAACTCACCGGTCGTTGTTCAACCTTTTTGTTCTGCCAAGACGTACCGCCGTAACGTATCTCACCGCTGCTCGGGGTAATAAAACCAGCGATTAAATCTAAGAAGGTGCTTTTGCCGCTGCCGCTGGGCGCGCGTAATACATAGCGCTCACCTTGCTCAAGCTTCAATTGCGCGGTTAACTGGAAATCACCTAATTGATAGTGTAGGTCGCGGCATTCTAATAGGGTCATCGTTTTCTCCGCTGCCATAGCCAAACGATGAGCTGGGGCAGAATAAATAACAGGGCAGCGCTGAGGATAAACACCGTGGTTGTTTGCCAGGCCTGGGCCTGTCGGTAGTGTCCGAGTTCAGCGACTAAATACGAGGCTAGCGTTTGCACGTTATGGCCGCCGAAAAAACTGATAATCGCGACTTCTCCGGCAACAATAATCCCCGCAAAACCACACACTTTGGCAAGCAGTGGGGTAAGCGCAGGAAGGTCGACCTGAAAAAGGCTACGCCATGGCGAAAGGTGTAGGTTGCGGGTGAGGCGTTGATAACGCGCCCCATGGCTGATCCAGCGTGGATAGGAAAGTTTATAAAGATACGGTTGGCAAATCAAAATTAATAACAGCGTATTGAGGATCAATGGATGGCGAAATGCATTGGTCCAAGGTTTGAGTAATAAAAACAGACCCAAACATAAGATCAGCACTGGCGCTAAATAAATTGCGTGGATCAGCTGACGGTTGAACTTGCTGAGTATTGGCCGGCCGATGGTCGTTTTGGCGAGCAAAATATGTAAGGCGGTCGCACATGGGGCAACAATCGCTGCTAATAAGAACGTATTGCCGGTGGCACGCCATAGTGCTATAGGTGGCTGTGGGTTAAAATGCGCCACCGCATTGATGGCGATGACCAATAGCGGCAAGAGCATGATGCAAATGGCGATGCTCTCAGCACAAGTGGCCGCTAGGGTGGGTGTGCGCATTGCCGGGCTCTGATGGCGTAACGTTGGCGCTTTGCTGGGTAATAAGGCGAGTAAAACCAATAACATCAAGGTTTGCACAAGTGCCAGTTGTGCAGCCAAAGGAAGATTGAATTCATATTTAACCGCCTGATAAATGGCTAATTCGAGGTTGGCATTACGCGGATTACCACCCAGCACTAAAAGTACGGTAAAGCTGGTAAAACACAGCATAAATACCAAGCCAGCTGCATGCGTTAGAGCGGGACGTAGTAGCGGTAAAACTACCTGAAATAGGTAGGTCAGGCGTGGTAAGCGCAGCAGCAAACGCTGGCGTCGGTAGTGCTCAGGAACTGCTTCAGCGCTTGGTAGTAGCAGTAGTGCAATGAGTGGCGCGTTGAGTGCGACATGGGCGATGATGATGCCGTGAAAACCACGTAATCGCCAGCCGCTATCGAGCCAGCTGGTGACACTCTGGCTGATTTGGATCAGCGCGAGGATAAAGATCAGCGTTGGGATGATGGTGGTGAGCGGCAGTAAGTGGCGCAACCATTGCCAACGACCAAAAAGCGCCGCCCATAGTAGCGGTAGCGCACAAGCCACGCTGATTAGGGTGGAAAGAACCGCTTGTTTTAAGCTGAAGCTAATGGTGTGGGCAATCCATGGATCCTGCCATAGCTGAAATAAGTTCGCCTCGCTCGGCGCGTAACGCCACACCACCCACAAGGTGGCAAGCAATAAGCCTGCGATAAACGTGCGGGCGATATGGGCGCTAATGTGCATGGATGATTGCTGCGACGAGTGTTTTGCGAATCTATGAACAGAAAGTTTGAGCTGTTATCAAGGTGCGAGCAGTACGCTTTTCCAGGTCGCTAACCAACTCGGCATCTTCTGCGCTACGTCTTTTGGCGCGAGATTAATCCCTTGTGGGCGTGGTGCGTTGTTGAAGGTATCTGGAAGGGGTACGTTGTCGACAACCGGATACATCCAATTGCTCAAAGCAATTTCCTTTTGCACTGCAGGGGCAGTCAGATAGCGTAAAAACGCTTCACCTAGCGCGGCCTCATCGGCTTGCTTTAAGGCCACCGCGTATTCGATTTGTTCATAATGTGGGTGGTCGAAAATCAGCGCAGTATATTGGTCGTCGTTTTCAACGATCTGATGATAGATAGGTGAGGTGGTGTAGCTCAGCACCATATCCACTTCACCATTGGTAAATAAGCTATAGGCTTCCGACCAGCCGCCGGTGACGGCAGAAAGCTTTGGTTTGATGTTTGTCCAGAATGTTTTAGCATCTGTTGTTTCGCTTTCTGCCCAAGCAAGCATGGAAGCGCCAACACTGCTGCTGCGCGGATCTTCTACGGCAATCGTAAAGGTGTTGTCAGCGCTTGCGAGTGCGTTCAAGCTGTCAAAACTTGGTAAGGTAGCATCCTTGCGGGTAACAAACGCTAAATAGCCAAAATCAAAAGGCACCGCTTGTTTAGTTTCACCAAAACGGGTGGAAATTGGGGTGTTGAGTGTCGCGATAAGGCCCGTATCAAGGGCTTCTGCAATACTCTGATTATCCAAGCCAATAATCAAATCCGCATCCAACGCTTCGCCCTCAAGCTGCAAGCGTCGCAGCATCATGACGCTGTCTTCGGCGCTGATCCAATTGATTGTACAGTCGCAAGCTTCTTCAAATGCAGCGGTAATTTTTGGCGCAGGCCCCCAGTCGGAGTTAAACGAACTGTAGGTTAGGATGTCGAGTTGGGTGGCGTTGGCTTGAATCGACAAGGCCGCAATCGTTGCTGTGATGATGCGTTTCATGTTCCCTCCGGTAGGATTATCTACATCAGGTTAATGGGTGTGTTCTCAGCCGCTCAGAATAAGCAGCACCCCTTTAATTATCATGCCTGAAAAAAACAGCGTCGTAAACGCAACGGGCAATAAATCTTTGCATCCTTGCCTGCTGCGTTCTACTATAGCGCTATTTGCATGAGGGTCTGAGTATGAGTAGTTACCTTTTTACTTCTGAGTCGGTATCTGAAGGGCATCCTGATAAAATTGCCGATCAGATTTCTGATGTCGTCCTGGACGCGATTTTAGAGCAGGATAAACACGCACGCGTGGCGTGTGAAACGCTGATTAAAACCGGTATGGTGGTGGTCGCTGGCGAAGTGAGCACCAGTGCCTGGGTTGATCTAGAAGATTTGGTGCGCAAAACCATTCAAGATATCGGCTATACCAGCTCGGATGTAGGTTTTGATGGTGCGACGTGTGCGGTGCTGAATGCGATTGGTAAACAGTCGCCGGATATTGCCCAAGGCGTGGATCGCGATGAGGCACGCGCGCAAGGTGCAGGCGATCAAGGGTTGATGTTTGGCTATGCGTGTCGGGAAACCGAAACGCTGATGCCAGCACCAATTACCTACGCCCACCGTTTAGTCGAGCGGCAGGCACAACTGCGACGCGAAAAGGTCCTGCCGTGGTTACGGCCAGATGCGAAAAGTCAGGTCACGTTTCGCTATCAAGACGGCAATATCGTTGGTATTGATACCGTCGTACTCTCCACCCAACACGATCCAGATATTAAACAAGATGATTTGTGCGAAGCAGTACGCGAGCTGATTATTGATCAGGTGCTGCCGAGCGAATGGTTGGATGATAAAACGCGCTACCACATTAATCCGACGGGGCAATTTATCATCGGCGGGCCGGTGGGCGATTGTGGCTTAACCGGACGCAAAATTATTGTTGATACCTATGGTGGCGCAGCGCACCATGGTGGTGGTGCATTTTCTGGTAAAGACCCATCGAAAGTGGATCGTAGTGCGGCCTATGCGGCACGCTATGTGGCGAAAAATGTGGTTGCCGCTGGTTTGGCTGATCGCTGTGAGGTGCAAATTTCTTATGCGATTGGGGTTGCCGAGCCAACCTCAATTTGGGTCAATACCTTTGGCACTGGCCATATCGCGGATGAAGAAATCATCAAACGGGTGCGTGCGAATTTTGATCTCACCCCGTACGGGATCATCGACATGCTCGATCTGGTACGACCGATTTATCAACCTACCGCAGCTTATGGCCATTTTGGTCGCGAATTGCCTGAATTTAGCTGGGAGAAAACCGACCGCGCGGAGGCGTTAACATAACCGCGTTTCACAAAAGATTGAAAGATCGCATTTTTACGGCATAATAAGCTGAGTTTATATTCAATACATATTACTTTAAGATAGGGAGATGATGATGAATAGTGTAGTGCTCTTGTTAGTCGGCCTTGCAGGTATGGCGGGAGGGTTTTTCTTTTACTCACGTTTTATTGCCAATAAAATCTTTAAATTAGATCCGACTTTTGAAACGCCGGCGCATGCCATGCAAGATGGTGTGGACTATGTGCCGACCAATAAATACGTATTGTGGGGACACCACTTTACTTCTGTAGCGGGTGCTGCACCGATTATCGGTCCGGCGATTGCGGTCATCTGGGGTTGGTTGCCGGCCTTTTTGTGGGTCATTTTAGGCACCATCTTTATGGCTGGTGTTCATGATATGGCGGCGATTTGGGCGAGTGTGCGTAATCGTGGGCAATCGATGGGCGCGGTTGTTGGTAACGTGGTTGGTGGGCGCGCGCGTGCCTTGCTGATGATTGTTATCTTCCTGTTGTTGCTGATGGTAAACACCGCTTTTGGTACGGTTATCGCACGGATGATGGTGAGCACGCCATCAGCGGTTGTGCCTGTTTGGGGTGCGCTCATTGTTGCCTTTATGATTGGCCAGGCGATTTATCGTTATAAGCTTTCACTACCGCTAGTGTCAATTGTTGGCGTGGTCGCGCTGTATTTCTTAATCTGGTTAGGGCCAAAAGTGCCGATTACTTTACCTAGCGAAATGCTTGGCATGAGTGATATTGGCTGGTGGATCATTATTCTATTCACCTACGCAGCGATTGCCTCACTGTTACCGGTTTGGATGCTCCTTCAGCCGCGTGATTATATTAACGGTCTGCAGTTATTTGTCGGTCTGGGTGTGTTGTATGTCTCTATTCTTCTCTTTGCACCAGATGTGGTTGCTCCTGCGGTCAATCAGAACCTGCCAGATGGGACGCCTTCGATTGTGCCGCTGTTGTTTGTGACGATTGCTTGTGGGGCTATTTCCGGCTTCCACGGCTTAGTATCGGCAGGTACCACAGCCAAACAAATTAACAAAGAAACCGATATTCGCTTTGTCGGGTATTTTGGTGCCGTAGGCGAAGGGATGTTGGCATTAAGTGCGATCATTGCTGCTACTGCTGGTTTTGCTGCGCTCGCTGATTGGGAAGCTGTCTATAGCGCCTTTGGTAAAGGTAGCGTGGGTGCGTTTATCCAAGGTGGCGCGGAAATCATGAACCAAGGTGTGGGCTTAGATAAAGAATTATCTGTCACTATGCTCACGGTTATGGCGGCGCTCTTTGCAGGTACTACTATGGATACTGGGGTGCGTTTACAACGCTATATCGTTCAAGAATTTGGTGAGATTTATCGCTTGCCTGTGCTCAATAACGGTGTGATTGCTACCTTAGCTGCAGTCATTATCTGTGTCTTGTTAGTCTTTGGTACTGGCGGTAGCGATGGCGCTGGTGGTTTAACCATCTGGCCATTGTTTGGCACAACCAACCAGTTGATGGCAGGTTTGACTTTGTTGATCGTATCAGTGATGTTGCTGCGTCGTGGTATTAAGAGTTGGTACACCTTGTTGCCAATGGTCTTCTTGTTATTGATGACCATGTTGGCTTTAGTCACCCAGCTCGGAAGCTTCTACGCTAAAGAGCAGTGGCTACTGTTGGTGCTCGATGTGATTATTCTCGTAGCCGCGATACTGGTTTCACTAGAATGTGCTTCAGTGCTGCGCAAAGAGTGGCCAAAAAAAGCCAATAACGCCGCTTGATGTTTGATCGCCTTCCTGCACCTTTCTGATGAATGGTGCAGGGAGGGATCAATTTAGGTCAGTTTTGGAAATGGTAAGGCTGATTATATGAGTAAACCTAGTTTTGAAGCGTGGCGAGAGAAATGGCAAGCGTTTTCTGATGGGTTGCATGAGTTCTATTATGCCCCTTACCGTCAAACGCTTGCTCGAGCCGCGCGAGATGAAGAAGATTTATTCATGATGATGCTGTTTGCTGAAAGTTTAGGGGTACCTAATCCTGTGGCTTTTTATGCTTTGGAATTACAACCGATCTTTCTTGAGCAGTTCCACGACTGGCATACCCGTATGGGGATTGAAAAATCCCCATTTGATCATTTTGGATGTTGCTAATGGGACTCCTGCAAACCCTTGATGCCCATTCGGTGATTTTTGTCGGCGGCAAAGGCGGGGTGGGTAAAACCACTAGCGCAGCGGCTTTGGCGGTGCATTTTGCACAACAAAAGCGCAAAACGCTGATTATTTCCACCGATCCGGCGCACAGTTTGGGTGATGCGTTTGCGACAAAATTATCGCATGAAGCCACGACTATTGATGATTATCTTACGGCGATCGAGCTTGATCCCAATCGTTTAATTCATCAGCATTTCGCGCAGATTGAGCGTACCCTTGCGGCTTATACCAACCCAGATATGATGCCCAAGTTGCGTGAGTTTCTAAAGCTCTCGCACCATGCCCCTGGTGCGGAAGAAGCTGCGATGCTTGAAGCGATCTGTCGCGAGCTGATTCATGCACGCGCTGAAGGCTATGACAAAATTATTTTTGATACCGCACCGACGGGGCATACTTTGCGTCTATTGAGCTTGCCAGAAATGATGCAGGCGTGGACTGATGGACTACTTGCCCAGCAACGTCGTCAAAGCAAGTTACGCGGTGCGGCAGAAGCGTTAGATTTTCCGAACCCACTGCAGAGTGCCCATGAAGACCGCTGGGGGAGTGCGGTGCGTGTGCTCGAGAAGCGGCGTGCGTTATTTGCCGAGGCACGCGATATTTTGCACGATCCCTCGCAAACAGCAATTGTCTTGGTGCTGATTCCCGAGCATTTACCGCTACTCGAAACGCAACGCGCTGTGCAACAGCTTGCCTCGGTGGATTTGCCCTGTGCAGGGTTGTTTATTAATCAAGTGATTGATAGCGAACAAAATGACGCATTTTGGCAGCAACGTGCGGACCGTCAGCGCCAGATTTTGCAGGACATTGATGCACATTTTGCCGATATCGAGAAAATGCACGTCCACCTGCATAGCAATGATGTACGTGGTGTGCAGGCGTTAGCTGGTTTTTGGTCACAAAGGGTCAGCTAACAGGCGATATCGCTTCTAAGATGGGTCTGAATGAGTGGTAATCATTTTTATTAAGCGCCAAGAGAATAGATTATGCTCAATAATCAAGCGCTCTTTGGGCGCTTTTTTTAATACTAAGGTTTAAGTGATTACTTCATACTAAACACCTTGTTTTTTAAGCAATGAGCTAAGTTGCGGTTCAATAAGGTGTTTTGCCAAGGGAAGTTTTGCGTAGAAGATTCTTTTGCTGTTTTGTGAAGTATTTCAGATACGCGACTGTTTGAAAACCCTCATCTAAATATCGTTTAATGAGTAAATTCATTGCGTGTCTCTCATCACACATTAAGCGATGCTTCCTATATAATGGGCAGCATTTAGCATGATTGGGAGAGCACTTTGCAAAGCGGTTTGTCTATTCCTCATTTGATTGCCAATGCCAGTATTTTTGTGCAGGTATTAATGGCGCTGTTATTTGTGATGTTTTTGCTGACGTTGTTTATGACCGGCAAAAAATGGGTGCAGTTTGAACGGCTAAAATCAAAATCAAAACAGTTTGATGAGCAGTTCTGGCGCAGTCGTGATTTACAACAGCTCTATGAACACTATCTCGAGCGCGACCCAGAAAGCGTCGAGCGGATTTTTATTGAAGGGTTTCGTGAATTCAAACAATTCAAACAAACCCATTTGGAATCGCCGGATGCGATTGTTGAAAATTGTCGTCGCGCGATGGAAGCGGCGATGAACCGCGAATGCCGAACTCAGGAAAATCACCTCAATATGCTCGCGACCTTCGGCTCTTCCGCACCGTATATCGGGCTGTTGGGTACGGTTTATGGGATCATGAATTCGTTTATTGCCTTAGGGGGTACGCAACAGGCGAGTATTGCCAGCGTGGCTCCTGGTATTGCCGAAGCGCTGATTGCTACGGCGATTGGTTTGTTGGCGGCGATTCCTTCAGTATTAGCGTACAATTTCTTTATTGGTCACTCGGATCGTCTATCGGTTGAGTACGAGGCGTTTATCGAGGAATTTTCGAATATTTTGCAGCGGCAAATCTTGGCTGCAAAAAGCAAAATGAAAGCAAAGCCATGATGAAATTGCGCCGCCGTAACCGCAATCGCCGCGTTAAAGCGGATATGAATGTTGTGCCTTATATTGATGTGATGTTGGTGTTGCTGGTTATTTTTATGATCGCCGCACCGTTGATCAATCAGGCGATAGAAATTGATTTGCCTGATGCGCCAGCCGATGTGCTCGAAATGCCTGACGATGCCGATTTGGATGTGTTGCCGTTGGTGCTTACAGTTGATAACTCTGGGCAGATGTTTTTGAGTTGGGCCGATGATCCGGCAGCGCCGTTGGGTAAAGAAGCGATTACCGAGATTACCGCACAAGCACTCAAACAATACCCGGCATTACCGGTATTGGTACGTGGGGATCAAGGTGCGCGCTACGCCGATATTGTTTCAGGTATTAGCTACTTACAAGCAGGTGGCGCCCCGAATGTGGGCTTATCGACGGATCCGTTAGAAAACGAGGTGCCTTAATGTCTTCGCGGCGCTTTTTTCGTTATTTACTCGAAAATCTTGCTGGTTGGCTGATGTTGCTTACTGGCGTTGCGTTGTTGCTGGCGGTGTTTTGGGTCGGGCGCGAGATGCTTAACCCGTCTACGGGTCAGAATAACCCTGCTGGTGAGCCAATTCAGGCACAACTTGTTGATGGCGCCACGCTTCAACGCACCATTGATCAAATCGAAGCGAAAAAACAAGCCGAAGAAGATGCGCGCTTAGCCGCTATTCGTGCTGAAGAAGAGGCGAAGCGTCGCGCAGAGGAAGAAGCGCGTCGACAGAAAGAAGCGGAAGAAGCGGCAAAGCGTGAAGCAGCAGAAGAAGCAGCGCGTCAAAAAGCGCAAGAGCAGGCCGCTAAAGAACAAGCTGCTGAAGCTGCGGCGGCTAAAAAAGCCGCAGAAGAAGCGGCGAAGAAGAAAGCTGAAGAAGAAGCTAAACAAAAGGCTGCCGAAGAAGCAGCGCGTCAAAAGGCCGAAGAGGAAGCTAAGAAAAAAGCTGCTGAAGAAGCGGCACGTCAAAAGGCTGAAGAAGAAGCTAAGAAAAAAGCCGCTGAAGAGGCAGCACGCAAAAAGGCAGAGGAAGAAGCTGCGCGTAAGAAAGCCGAAGAAGCACGACAACTAGAAGAAAAACTCGCGGCGATGAATGCCGATGAACCGAGTTTAGAGGGTTTGCAATCCAGCTTGCAAGCCGATGCAGATGCACGCGATGGTTCGGTGTATGATAGTGCATTAAGTGCTTATGAAACGTTAATTGAGCGTGTGACTAAGCGCCATTATCGATTGCCCGATAATACACCAACAAATTTACACGCAGAGCTGGTGATTTATGTGAACGCACAAGGTAACGTGTTAGATGTGCAGGTAAAACGCTCTAGTGGCTATCAACAATTTGATATCGCGGCACGTAACGCGGTCCGCGATGCCTCACCTTTGCCGCTACCAGATTATCGGCCGCTACGTGATGACGTGATTAAGGAAGGGATTTTGTTTAAATTTAATCCGTAACCTGAAATATCGGTAATCCAATGATTTATAGTCGACAGGCCATTATCATATAGGGACTGTCACGGATGAGGAGAGAAGAGTGAAAATGATGCGACAATGGCTTTTAGCAGCGGCGTGTGTAATGAGCCTGCCGCTGCAAGCGCAGGTGGTGGTTAATGTGAGTGGTGCACAACGCGCCGCGCAGCCGATTGCTGTCCTGCCGTTTACAGACGATAACGGTGCAAAAATTGATTATATTATTTCCACCGACTTATATAAAAGTGGGGTGCTGCAGCCTATTGATCCCAGTTCGCTGAATATGCGGCCCAATTCGCCTCAAGAAATCGATTATGACGCGTTTCGTCAGAAAAACATCGATTACCTGAGCTTAGGCCGCATGCAAGGCAGTCATGAGGCGCAGTTTGTATTAAGCGATGTGACTGGGCGTGAGGTGTTGCTCAATGATCGAGTTAAAGCCGATAACGACCGACAGCTCGCCCATGAAATCGCCGACCGTATTCTTGAAGAACTCACGGGTAAGCGTGGCGCATTTGCGACAAAAATCGCCTATATCTTGGAGCAAGATAAAGGCGATATTCGACGCTATAGCCTGATGGTTTCTGATATGGATGGGGCGAATCGTCGTGAGGTAGTGAGTAGTAATCAGCCCATTCTCTCGCCTACCTGGTCGCCAGATGGGCGAAATATTGCCTATATGACGTACGCTGATAACCGTTCACAGATTGTTGTACAAGATATCAGCGGTGGTTCAAAACGTGTGCTAGTGCAAAGCGATGACATCAGCTCTTCACCTGCGTTTTCTCCCGATGGCAGGTCGATCGCTTTTTCACAATCAAGCAATAATAACCCCGATATCTATGTCATCGATTTAGCCAGTGGCAACAAAATGCGTTTAACCACGCATGCCGGGATCGATACAGAACCGGCTTTTTCACCTGATGGACGTTATGTGTATTTCACCTCGGATCGTGCAGGGCGTCCGCAAATTTATCGCATCAGTCGCAATGGCGGCGCTGCCGAGCGTGTAGTGGTTGGTAATGGATTTGCCGCCAATGGCGATATTTCACCTGATGGCAATTCGTTGGTGCTCACCCGTCAAACCGGCGGTGGTTATCAAATTGGTTTATATGATCTTGCCAGCGGGCGTTTTGAGGCGTTGACTTCAGGGCGTTTAGATGAAGGCGCAAGCTTTGCACCGAATGGCCAGATGATTGTTTATGCTACCCGAGAAGGCGGGCGTTCCGTACTGAAGATGATTAATCACAAGGGCGGTGAAGCGTTAACCTTGGCGGATCCTGCAGGTCGTCTGCGTGATCCAGCCTGGGGCCCGGATACTCGTAATTAATTTGCTGATATTTTGATTTAAGGACTAGATTATGATGAAAAAAAGACAATTTGGTTTATGGCCGCATTTGCATTGGTGCTCGCTGGCTGTAGTAAACCGTATCAAGTTGAGGGTGGCCAAAATGGCGCTATGGGTAATGGAAATCCCTACGGTGGTCAGGGCGATTCTTATGGTAATGGCAGCGGCGGCAGCTACGGCAATTTCTACGATGACCCAACTTATGGCGTGAATGTCGTTGGTGGCCCAGCGGCGACTGAGAAAGACCGCGTGATTTATTTCTCCTTTGATAGCAGCAGCATCGATAACCGCTCGCATAATGTGATTGCCCAACATGCGGCGTATTTGAAAAATAACCCACAAACTGCCGTGGTTCTTGAAGGCCACACTGATGAACGCGGCACACGTGAATATAATATTGGTTTAGGTGAGCGTCGTGCGTATTCGGTTAAGGATGTATTTGCGCAAAATGGCGTCAATGCGAACCAAATGCGCGTTTTGAGCTATGGTGAAGAGCGCCCGGCCGTTTGGGGTTCTGATGAAAACAGTTATGCGCGTAACCGTCGTGTTGTGATTGTTTATTAAGTGGGTGTGATGATGAAGAAATTAATGATTGGACTCACCAGTACTTTGCTTATTACCGGTTGTGCGACGGGCGATATGCAAACGCAATTACAAGCCAATACGACCTTGCTACAAGATCTACAAAATCGTGTGATTACCCTGGAAACACAACAAAAAGCCATCGGTGAAAAAGTCGCTCGTGGGGGGATTAATGTGCCTACGGGTGTCACCGCCATCCCTTCCGAGCGTCGTAGCGGGGTGTACGATGATTCAGCGATTGATGGCTATGCTCCGCCACCTTCAAGCAAAGATGGGCTTGATCAAGGTGTGGAATTATACAAAGCCGGTGATGTTGATCGTGCGATTCGTGTGTTAGAGACGTTTCAATCAAATGGACGTGGTGAGCGTGCTGTAGAAGCACGTTACTGGTTGGCTGATGCGCATTACACCCAGCGCAACTACCAAATGGCCAGTCGTTATTACGGTCAATATTTGCGTGATATGCCGCAAAGCGAGCGTGCACCGATGGTGCTAGAAAAGCTTATTGAATCGTTACGTGCCTCAGGACGCAGCGCGGATGCTGATGTGTTAGCACGCGATGGCGTGAGTGCGATTGCCGGTCAGTAAGCATTAAACCACCACTATTTAGACCTTCCCTTGCATGCGTAAGGGAGGGTTGAACCTTACCTACAGATTTGGGATAAGTTAGTCACTGATAGTTCATGCCTTCAAAAGTCTAACCAGCTTTGATGGCAATCAATACACTTAACGCACGTTTATTGTCGCTGGCACAGCTTGTACAGCATAATCAAATACAATAGCGTTGCCGTAGAATGATTGAATAATTACAAAGAGGAGAAGCCATGAGTACGTTAAACGATAAACGCTTTAGCGAGATTGTTACTCTAGCCGGGAAATTTGTTTCAGCATCACAACAAGATGCCTTAAATGCCTTTGCGCGTGCGTATCTCACCCAATTGCCCGCTGATGAAGCAGAGCAAATGAGCGATGCGGATTTGGCCGGCAATTTGCTTACGCATTTTACGCTGCTTCAGCGTTATGATGGTCAGGCGCCACAGGTGCGTGTGTTTAATCCCACCGTTGAGGAAGATCATTTCCACACCCCGCATACCGTGATTGAGTTGGTGATGCGTGATCGCCCATTTTTAGTCGATACCTTGCAAATGTGCTTGGAGGCAGAAGGGCTGGTGATGCATCGCTTGCTTCATACCATCGTTGAATTAACCCGTGATGACGCCGGTGAGATTCAGGATGTTGATATCGCCCACAGCAGTGATGCCCGCTACCTATCGGTGATTTATTGTGAGGTCGATCGCCAGGAAGAGAGAGCCGAGCAAACGCAAATCAAAACCGCATTGTTAGAACAAATTCAGTTGCTTGATAAGGTCACCGACGATTGGCAGCCGATGCAGTCGCAGCTTTCAAAGGTGCGTGATGAATTGGCTGCTGCAAATCTGCCAGGTTGTCCGTTTAGTCAAGATGAAATGGTCGCGTTTGTCGATTGGATGTTGGATGGTAATTTTACCTTCCTCGGTTTCCGTGAATACCGCATAACACAAGGTAAAGACGACGTTGAGCTACATGTGGTTGGCGGTACCGGCTTGGGGATGCTCGATGGGGTTGATGAAGACCGTCCGTCAAAGAGCTTTGCTGAGCTGCCATCTAATCTCAAAGCGATGGTGCTCGAACCACAGGGTCTATTACTCTCAAAATCGAGCCACCTGTCAACGATTCACCGCAAAGCGTATATGGATTTCTTAGGCATCCAACGCTTTGATGCTGATGGTAATGTGATTGGTGAATACCGCTTTATCGGGCTTTTGACCGCTTCGGCGTATCAGTTATCGGTGGATCATATTCCTTTGTTACGCGAAAAAGCCAACCAGGTATTGGATCGTGCGGAACTCCCGGAAAATGGCCATGCGTATAAAAAAATGCTGCATATTTTAAATACGCTACCGCGTGATGATCTCTTTCAAGCGACCATTGATGAGCTCTATCCGATGGCAATGGGTATCCTGCATTTGCAAGATAAAAAGCGCCTGCGTTTATTTACGCGTGTTGACCATTATCAGCGCTTTGTGTCATGTCTGGTTTATGTGCCACGTGAGAAATTTAATACTGCGCTGCGCGTTAAAATTCAAAATATTTTGCTTGAGGCTTTTGGTGGGGCGTCGTGTGAATTTAACACCCAATTTAACGATATCCATCATGCGCGTTTGCATGTGCATGTGCGTACCACGCCGGGCAAAATTAAATCATTTGATCGTGCGGCGTTAGAAAAGCAGTTAATCATGGCGATGCGTGATTGGCGTGATAATTATGAGCGGGGAGTGATTGAATCGCTTGGCGAAGTGGAAGGTAAGCGCTTATTGCAGCGCTTTAGCGACGGTATCCCGGCGGCTTATCGTGATATCTACTCAACGCGTACCGCGATTCATGACACCAAACGCTTAGCAGCGCTCAATGAAACGCAAAACCTAGATATCTATCTCTATCAATCAGCCGGTGAGCGCAGCGATCAGCTGCATCTAAAGCTTTATGGGATTAACGAGCCAAGCATGCTCTCGCAGGTTCTGCCGATGCTGGAGAATTTTGGTGTGGCGGTATCGAATGCCCATCCGTTTTCATTTAAAACCGGCGATGGCGGCTCGCTGTGGATGCAAGAATACGATTTGGTGTTGCGTCAAGCACAAGCGGTAGATATGCAAGTCGTTCGTGAGCAATTTGAAGAAGGCTTCCATCGCGTTTGGCGCGGATCGGTTGAAAGTGATCGCTTTAATGAACTGGTGTTGACCACCGAATTAGATGTCGATGATGTGGTGGTATTACGTGCCTTATCGCGCTATATGTTGCAGGCGCGAGCACCATTCTCTGCTGAATACGTGCAACAAACGCTCAATCAAAACCCGGATATCGCGGTAGCGTTGATCGGACTGTTCCACACACGGATGGATCCTAAGAAGGATGATGGTCGTGATAAGGCGGTTGCGGCGCAGCGTGCAGACATTGAAGCACAACTACAACAGGTCAGCAGTCTTGATGAAGACCGCATTCTGCGTTGGTTCTTAAACCTGATTAACGCAATGCTGCGTACAAACTTCTATCAGCGTGATGAAAACGGCGCGCGTAAAGACCGCCTGTCGTTCAAATTTGCTGCTTCTGAAATCGAAGATCTACCAAAACCACGGCCGATGTTTGAGATCTTTGTCTATTCTCCACGCGTTGAAGCCGTGCATCTTCGTGGTGGTAAAGTCGCTCGTGGTGGTCTGCGCTGGTCGGATCGTATGGAAGACTTCCGTACCGAAATCTTAGGCCTAGTTAAGGCACAGATGGTGAAAAATGCGGTGATTGTACCGGTTGGTTCAAAAGGTGGGTTCATCGTTAAAACGCCAACTGAAGGGCGTGACGCGTTTATGGAAGAAGGGAAGGCATGTTATCGCACCTTTATTCGCGGTATGCTCGATATCACCGATAACCTGGTTGAAGGCAAAGTTGTGCCACCAGCGGATACGGTGCGCCATGACGAAGATGATCCGTATTTGGTGGTCGCGGCGGATAAAGGCACCGCGAGCTTCTCGGATATTGCCAATGGCGTGGCAGCAGAATACGGCTTCTGGCTGGATGACGCCTTTGCTTCTGGTGGTTCAGTGGGCTATGACCATAAAGCGATGGGCATTACTGCCCGCGGCGCTTGGGAATCGGTAAAACGCCACTTCCGTATGCTGGGTAAAGATATCCAGGAACGCGATGAGATTAATGTGGTCGGTATTGGCGATATGAGCGGCGACGTGTTTGGTAACGGCATGTTGCGCTCACGCAAAATCCGCTTGCAGGCAGCGTTTAACCACTTACATATCTTTATCGATCCTGCTCCTGATGCAGCGCGTTCATGGGAAGAACGCGATCGCTTGTTTAACTTGCCACGCTCGAATTGGGCCGATTATGATGCGAGCTTGATCAGTCAAGGCGGCGGGGTGTTTTCACGTACTGAGAAATCGATTGCGATCACCCCAGAGATGAAAGAAGTCTTTGCGATTGAAGAAGATAAATTAACCCCAACCGAGCTGATTCATCAGCTACTCAAAGCGCCGGTCGATTTGATTTGGAATGGTGGTATTGGCACGTATGTGAAACACAGCGAAGAAAGCCATGGTGAAGTGGGTGATCGTGCAAACGATAACCTACGCGTTGATGGCCGTGATATTCGCGCGAAGGTTATCGGTGAAGGCGGTAACCTTGGGATGACCCAACGTGGGCGTATTGAATACGCGCTTGCTGGTGGACGCCTCTATACCGATGCGATCGATAACTCAGGCGGTGTGAACTGCTCTGACCACGAGGTCAATATTAAGATCTTACTCAATAAGATCGTTGAGCAAGGCGATATGACGCAAAAACAGCGTAATGAGTTGCTCGCCAGTATGACCGAAGAAGTGGGCGATTTGGTGTTGCGTCAAAACTATATGCAGCCGCAGACTATTGAAGTGAGCGCGTATCGTCCGGAGAAAATCGGTGATTATGTACGCATCATGCATCAGCTTGAGCGCGAAGGTCGATTGGATCGTGCGATCGAATTCTTACCTGAAGACGCCGAAGTCGAGCAGCGTAAGAAAGCCGGTCAAGGGTTAACCAACCCAGAGCTGGCGGTGATGCTGTCGTATTCGAAGATGTGGGTTTATGACCACTTACTCGAATCTGACCTGCCGGATAATGTGTATTTCCGCCGTGAATTACCACGCTACTTCCCACAAACCTTACATGAGCGCTTTAGCGATAGCATGCCGGATCACCGCCTGCACAGAGAGATTATTTGTACCTATCTCACTAACAGTCTGGTCAACCGCATGGGGATTAGCTTTGTTTTCCGTGCGGTTGAAGAAACCGGCGAAAGTGTGGCCTCAATTGCCAGCAGCTACGCCTTGGCGCGTGAAGTCTTCGGTGTGCGTCGTTATTGGCGCATGATTGAAGCGATGGACAATAAGATCGATGCCAATAAGCAGATTGAGCTGGAATTAACCGTACGCCAGTTACTTGAGCGTGCGATGTTCTGGTTCTTGCGCAACTTAAATACACCGATCGATGTTGAAGTGATGGTAGAGCGCTTTAGTGGCGCGGTAGAAGCGTTGACTGGTGACGATGGCTTCTTAGCGCAGAAATTTGCCAAACGGATTGATAGCGAAAGCGAGAAATTGCTTAACTTAGGTCTTACTGAAAGTGATGCGCGTGCGCTGGCAACCTTGCCATTGAGCTTTGCCGCACTTGATGTGGTGTTGATCACTGAGCAGAGTGAACGCGATATTAATCAGGTCGCTGAAGTTTATTTTGCGGTGCAACAACGCTTGCAAGGTGGCTGGTTGTTAAAACAAATCAACCAATTGCCAGCAGATGACTATTGGGCACGTCGAGCACGCACCGCGCAGCTCAACAGCTTCTATGCTACGTTGCGTAGCATCGCGCAAAACTTGCTTGCTGAAGATGCTCCTGGCATCGATGAATGGGCTGCTTCGCGCCATGATGATATTGAGCGTTTAGCGCAGGCAATCAATGAGTTAGAACAACGTGATGTTGATCTGGCGACCTTGTCTGTTGTGCTGGGTGAAATTGCAGCACTAGCCGAAGTTCATTGATGCTGTAAAAACACGCAAACCGCTTGGCTAGCGCTGAATCGGGCCATGTAACTGCATGATCGGTTCAGCGCGTAGCTAAGCGTGTTCAAGATTAAGAATACATCAGTTTCTGTGTGTAAACACTGCAGGAACTGACGCTAAAAAATAACCATGGCCAGAGAAACATAAGTTTTTCGGTACTTTTCGCGTTTTAAGCTTGACCACTCACAGATCTCAAAGTAATGTTAAAGGTTTTACGGTCGGTTTCGGGGGTTAAGACATTATGGCAACACGAAAACACCGCTTAAATGGTGCGGAAATCATCATTGAAGCATTAAAAGCTGAAGGGACAGAGTATATTTTTGGCTATCCTGGTGGGGCGGTGCTGCATATTTATGATGTGTTGTTCAAACAAAACGATATCGTGCATGTGTTGGCGCGCCATGAGCAGGGCGCAGTGCATGCGGCCGATGGTTATGCACGCGCTAGCGGAAAAGTTGGTGTTGCTTTAATGACCTCTGGTCCCGGGCTGACCAATGCGGTAACCGGGATTGCTACCGCTTATGCGGATTCTATTCCGATGGTGGTGTTTTCGGGCCAAGTCCCTTCATCATTAATTGGTAACGATGCGTTTCAGGAAGTCGATGCGGTGGGGATTACCCGCCCTTGCGTCAAGCACAGCTATTTGGTTAAAGATGTGCGCAAGCTTGCGGAAACGATTAAAAAAGCCTTTTATATCGCAAGCACCGGACGCCCCGGACCGGTGTTGATTGATGTGCCTAAAGATGTCACAGCCGCTGAAACACCATTTTTCTATAGCGATGAGGTGCATATTCCCTCGTATCAACCAACCGTTGATGGGCATATCGGACAAATTAAAAAAGCGCTGAAATTGCTTAAGCGCGCCAAGCGCCCAATGCTCTATTCCGGTGGTGGCGTGGTGATTGATAATGCCAGCGATGAGATGACTACGCTGGCGCGCCGGCTTCATCTTCCAGTGACTAATACCTTAATGGGTTTAGGTGCTTATCCAGCCAATGATCCCCAGTTTGTTGGCATGCTCGGCATGCATGGCACGTATGAAGCGAATATGGCGATGCATCACTGCGATGTGTTGTTTGCCATTGGTGCGCGTTTTGATGACCGCGTTACCGGACTGTTGGAAAAATTCTGCCCGAAAGCGCAGATCATCCATATCGATATCGATCCATCATCGATTGCGAAAAATGTGCAGGTTGATATTCCAATCGTTGGCTCGGTAAAATCAGTGTTGAGTGAGATGTTGCGCTTAACCGAAGACAAAACTTTTGATGAGGCGCAGGTAGCGCCTTGGTGGTCACAGATCGATCAATGGCGTGCGATTGAATGCCTCGATTTTGAACAGACCGATGAAGTGATTAAGCCACAACGGGTGATCAAAACGCTCTATGAGTTGACCGGAGGGAAGGCAATTATTACCTCTGATGTTGGCCAACACCAAATGTGGGCAGCGCAATATTACGGATTTCATGAACCGCGGCGCTGGATTAATTCGGGTGGACTGGGCACGATGGGCTTTGGTTACCCGGCTGCATTAGGCGCTAAACTGGCACGTCCTGATGAGGATGTGTACTGTATTACCGGCGAAGGCAGTATTCAAATGATGCTGCAAGAAATGACCACCGCGTTGCAATATAACATCCCGACCAAAATTATCTGTTTAAACAATGGGTATCTGGGGATGGTGCGTCAGTGGCAGGAGTTTTTCTACGACCGTCGTTATTCGATGAGCTATATGGACGCTTTGCCAGATTTTGCCAAGCTTGCTGAAGGCTATGGGCATCGCGGGATCAACATCGAACACGCCAGCGAATTAGAAGACAAGCTGCGTGAAGTGATCGCGATGAAAGACGAAACGGTTTTTGTGAATATCAAAACGGATCCGCGCGAGAACGTCTTCCCAATGATTCCGTCAGGGGGTGGGCAAGCCGATATGCTGCTTGCTGGACGCGATAAAATGAAATCGGTATTTAATGAAGGGATGGTGTTGGTATGAATGCACGCAGACATGTCGTTTCGGTGTTGATGGCCAACGAAGCTGGTGCCCTGTCACGTGTGGTGGGTCTATTCTCAGCGCGTGGCTTTAATATCGAAAGCTTAAACGTTGCCCCAACTCAAAACGTTTCTATCTCAAGACTGACCTTGGTTACGCACTGCGACAGCCAAATCATGGAACAGATTAACAAGCAGCTCAATAAGCTCATTGATGTGATTAAGCTGGTGGAAATCCAAGAGCACGAGTTGATTGATCGGGAAATGATGATGGTGAAAATCATCGCCGATGATAAAAACCGCAGCACGTTCATGCAGCTTGCCGATACCTTTCGTGGCAAAGTGGTCGATATTTGTCCGACCACACTGGTTGTTGAGCTGACCGGTTCACCGCGCAAATTAGATGCATTTTTGGCGATGCTTGATCAAAGCATCATTCGTGAATTAGCACGTACTGGCGTCACTGGCGTGGCGGTTACTGGTTCGGGCAAATGTTTAGATATGTAATTGTTTATTAGGAGTTAGGATGAAGGTTTTTTACGATAAAGACGCCGATATGTCGGTATTACAAGGTAAGAAAGTAGCGATTATCGGCTACGGTTCGCAAGGGCACGCACACGCCAATAACTTGCATGAATCTGGCGTTGATGTGGTCGTTGGTTTGCGCAAAAATGGCGCGAGCTGGAAAAAAGCCGAAAACGCAGGTTTAGCGGTTAAAGAAGTTAACGAAGCGGCAAAAGGCGCTGATGTGGTGATGATCTTGTTACCGGATGAGTCGATCGCTGCGGTGTATCAGCAAATTGAAGGGGATATTAAACAAGGCGCTGCTCTGGCTTTTGCGCATGGCTTTAATGTGCACTATGGTCAAGTACAGCCGCGTGCGGATTTAGATGTGATTATGGTCGCTCCTAAAGCACCAGGTCATACGGTGCGTTCGACCTATCAAGGCGGTGGCGGTGTGCCCCATTTGATCGCGATTCATCAAGATGAAAGTGGCAAAGCTCGCGATGTGGCGCTTGCCTATGCGGTTGCTAATGGTGGCGGTAAAGCTGGGATCATCGAAACCACTTTCCGTGAAGAAACCGAAACCGATTTGTTCGGCGAGCAGGCGGTATTATGCGGCGGCACGGTTGAGCTGATTAAAGCGGGCTTTGAAACCTTGGTTGAAGCCGGTTATGCGCCAGAGATGGCGTATTTCGAGTGCTTGCACGAATTAAAACTGATCGTTGATTTGATTTATGAGGGCGGTATTGCCAACATGAATTACTCGATTTCTAACAACGCGGAATTTGGTGAATACGTCACCGGCCCACGCGTGATTAACGAAGAAAGCAAATGGGCGATGCGTGAGTGTTTAGAGAATATCCAAAATGGTGAATACGCCAAGCAGTTTATTTCTGAATATCAGGTTGGTGCACCATCAATGACGTCACGCCGTCGCTTGAACGCAGAGCACCCGATTGAAGTGGTCGGTGGCAAATTGCGCGAGATGATGCCGTGGATTAAAGCCAATCGCTTGGTCGATCAAGAGAAAAACTAAGCCAAACGCGCATCAAAAAACGCCCGCTCAGTTTTCTGATCGGGCGTTTTTTGATGCGTTAAATAAATAATCGCTTTAAGACAGCAGCAGGGCGTCGTCGGTGACTTCTTCGCCGCGTTGGCGCTCAAACAGGCGCAACAGATCGGCGACTTCTAAGCCTTCGCGCTCTTCACCGCTGATATCAAATACCACTTGTCCTTGGTGGAGCATGATGGTACGTGTGCCGATATCCAGGGCCTGGCGCATACTGTGGGTGACCATCAAAGTGGTCATTTTACGCTCGGTGATGATGTCTTCGGTTAATTTCAGCACAAATGCCGCTGTTTTTGGATCAAGGGCCGCGGTATGTTCGTCAAGCAATAAAATACTCGAGGGACGAAGGCTCGCCATCAGCAAGCTCACCGCTTGACGCTGACCACCAGAAAGCAAACCCATGCGGTCGTGTAAACGGCTCTCCAAGCCAAGTTCGAGTTGCGCGAGGCTGTCTTTAAATCGCCCAATATAGCTGCGCTTAACCGCTGGCGATAAAAAGCGTTTATCACCGCGCTTAAACGCTAAGGCGAGGTTTTCCTCAATGGTTAAATTCGCGCAGGTGCCAGCGAGTGGGTCTTGGAAGACGCGCGCGACATTGGCCGCACGTTTGTGTGTGGGTAATTTAGTCAGATCCTGGCCGTCGATCTCAATCTTGCCCGAATCGACGATCACTTCACCTGCTAGGCTGTTGAGTAAGGTAGACTTACCCGCGCCATTGGAACCAATCACACTGACAAATTCGCCTTGCTGTAAATGCAGTGATAAACCACGTAATACAGGATTTTCTAATGGGGTGCCGGGGTTGAACGTTTTAAAGAGGTTTTGCGCATCAATCATAGCTTACCCACGGGTCCGTAGTTTTAGTTTGCGTTTCATCCCAGGAAGGACAATAGCCAAGGTGACCAAGGCTGCGGTGATCAAGTTGAGATCTTGTGCTTTGAGACCGATAAAGTCCGCGTTAAGCGCTAAGGCAATCGCCAGACGATAAACAATCGCGCCAAGAATACAGCCAATGAGCGCACGAACGACTGTTTTTGGCGTCAGTAGCGCTTCACCACCAATCAATGAGGCCAAACCAATAACAATCACCCCGACGCCCATGGTGACATCCGCTGATCCTTGGCTTTGTGCAAATAGCGCACCCGCCAAGCCAACCAAACCATTGGCGACAGCAACGCCGAGCATGATCATTGCACTCGTGGCAATCCCTTGCGCGCGTGCCATACTGGGGTTGGCGCCTGTTGCACGCATCGCAAGTCCGATCTCTGATTTCATAAACCACCACATAAAGGCAAAAGCAGCCAGCGCGACGATAGCAAATAAAATGACCGGCACAATAAAATACGGCACTGGCAGTGCTTCCCAGGGGGTGAGAATAGTGTCTTCACCCAATAAAGCGACGTTTGGTCGTCCCATAACGCGCAGGTTGACTGAATAGAGCGCGGTCATCACTAAAATTGAGGCCAGCAGGTTCAAAATGCCCAATTTGACGTTTAGAAATGCGGTGACAGCACCTGCCAGCATACCGGCAACAATTGCGGTTAATGTAGCTAGCCAAGGATTCCAGCCATTCATGATGCACACGGCGGCAACTGCTGCGCCAAGGGGAAAGCTGCCATCTACGGTGAGATCAGGGAAATCCAGCACACGAAACGACAGGTAAATGCCAAAGGCAACTAATCCATAGATAAAGCCGGTTTCTATGGCACCGTAAAACGCAATTTCACTCAACAGCATAGTGTATTAAACCAAAAATTGAAGGGCGCCGAAGCGCCCTGGAGATTAAAAATCAGATTATTCACCGACAATTTCTGCGGCGCTATCTAATACTTCTTGCGGCAGGTCTACGCCCATTTTTGCAGCAGCACCCGGATTAATGAATAGGTTGAGTTCTTCTAAGTGACCGACTGGGATATCGCCAGGGTTTGCACCTTTGAGGATATCGGCAACTTGTTTACCGGTTGCGCGGCCAACGTCGTAATAATCAAAACCAAGGGCTGCAATCGCACCGCGTTCTACAGAGCTGGTGTCAGCAGCAAACACCGGTAGTTTGTTTTGTTCGCCCACTTGAACAACACCTTCCATCGCGCTCACCACCGTATTATCAAGGGTGATGTAAATCGCATCCGCTTTGCCGACTAATGAACGAGCTGCAGCAAGGACTTCTGAAGATTTGGTGGCTGGTGCTTCAACTAAGGTTAGGCCTTTATCTTCAAAAAACGCTTTAATCTTGGTGTTTGTTGCCACAGAATTGGCCTCGCCAGGATTAAACACGGTGCCGATATTTTTAGCTTCTGGGACAATTTGTTGGATCATCGCAATTTGCTTATCAAGGGCAATGGCATCTGTTACCCCGGTAATGTTTTTACCAGGTTTGTCCAGATTATCCACCAATTTAGCTTCAACAGGATCGGTCACGGCTGTAAAAACTACAGGAATCCCACGGACTGCAGCAGCAACAGATTGTGCTGAAGGGGTGGCAATCGCGACAATCACCGCCGGGTCTTCACCCGCAAATTTCTTGGCAATTTGTGCGGCAATGGCGGTATCGCCTTGTGCGCTTTCATGCATATAACGAATATTGTCATCAGCGGTGTAGCCTTGTTCGCTGAGTTCATCAACCACACCTTCATGGACAGCGTCTAATGCAGGATGTGCCACAATTTGAGTAATGGCCACCAAAGGAGCATCCGCCAGCGTCGTCGCGCTTGCCAATATGCCTGCAGCGGCGGTTAACCATAATTTTTTATTCATTCCCATGATGTGCTCCTTAAGGTTAGGTTAGGAAAAATAATCTTAGCATAGAACGCTGCGAAGCTAAGCACGCTTTTTGTAAAAAACTCAAGTAGAAACGATAATAATCGGTGGTAATAATCAAGAAAATATTGCTTTTTGGTAAAAAAGCTATGCTATATTGTTACTGTGAATTAATGATATTCACTTATGCTTTTGTTACTAACGAGGATTGTATGGAAAGTTTTATCGCAAGCCTTAATGGCATTATCTGGAGCCCTGCTCTGGTTTATCTCTGTCTTGGGGCAGGGCTCTTTTTCTCTATCTTAACCCGCTTTGCGCAAGTTCGTCATTTTGGCGAAATGTGGCGTTTATTGTTTAAAGATCATGGTTCACAGGAAGGGATTTCATCCTTCCAGGCGCTCGCGGTATCACTTTCCGGACGCGTTGGTATGGGTAATATTGCCGGTGTTGCTGCAGCGATCGGTTTTGGTGGTCCTGGGGCGATTTTCTGGATGTGGCTTGTTGCCTTCCTTGGCGCAAGCACCGCCTATGTTGAGTCAACGCTCGCGCAGATTTATAAAGTCACCGATACAGAAACCGGGCAATATCGTGGTGGTCCTGCGTATTATTTTGAGCGCTGCTTAAAAGGTCCATTTTGGAAGTTTTATGGTATCGTTTTCGCGATTGCATCGATTCTCGCCTGTGGACTGTTTTTACCAGGGGTACAAGCGAATGGGGTTGCTAATGCGGTAACAGAAGTCTTTGGTCCTGGGGATCTGGTTAATACTTCCTTAGCCGGTGAAGTGGGTGTTAATACCTTAGTTGCCGTAGCAATCATTCTCTTGGTTCTTGGTTTTATCATTTTCGGTGGGATCAAACGTATTGCAAACTTTACGCAAGTCGTCGTGCCATTTATGGCTTTAGGCTACATCATTCTTGCGCTTATTATTGTGTTTATTAACCTTGATAAGGTACCAGAGATGATCAGCTTGATTTTCTCTGATGCGTTTACCGCACAGGCCGGATTTGGTGCGGCTATTGGTTGGGGGGTTAAACGCGGTATTTATTCTAACGAAGCTGGTCAAGGTACTGGGCCACACGCCGCTGGTGCTGCTGAGGTGGAGCATCCAAGTCAGCAAGGGTTGGTGCAAGCGTTCTCAGTGTATGTTGATACTCTGTTTGTGTGTACTGCAACCGCGTTAATGATCCTTTTGACTGGGCAATATAATATCCAAGGCACACTGCCTGATGGACAATTCCTGGTACAAAATGTTGATGCAGCAACGGTGATCAGTTCACCAGCATTTACCCAAATGGCCTTGTCACAAGTCTATGGCGGCATGGGTGAGATCTTCGTTGCGCTCGCTGTCTTCTTCTTTGCCTTTACAACCATCTTGGCGTATTACTACATCGCTGAAGTAAACGTTGCCTACCTGAGTGCTAAAATTGGCATGGAAGGCCCAGCGTTACTGATCGTCAAATTAGTCATTATGTTTATGGTCGCTTATGGCGCGATTAATAATTCTGGCTATATCTGGAACGTTGGTGATATTGGTGTTGGCGCGATGGCATGGCTCAATATCGTGGGTATTCTTGCGCTGTTCTTCTTAGCTCGCCCAACGATGCGTGCGTTAAAAGACTATGAAGAACAGAAGAAAGCGGGCGTGAAGCACTTCACTTTTGATCCTGAAAAATTAGGGATTAAAAATGCCACCTTCTGGGAAGAACGCATTAAGCGTAATAACCCTTAAATGCTAACAATAAAAAAGCCCCGGCAAACGCTGGGGCTTTTTTTGCTGGTGATAAAAATTATTCGCAGGCGCTTTCAGCGACTGGAACGCTAAAATAAATATCAACATCGGTCCAGGTTTTGCCTTGATGCCATGCAGCAGAGCAAATGGCGGCAAATTTTTCCATCGCCTCAGCAGTATCAAAATCTACGAGGTCCAGAGTGCCTTTGGCATTGAACACACCGTCAGCGACGGTATAAGGCATATCGATATTCTGCGTGACACCATTCATGGTCACAGCGAGAACAACTTTCTCACCATCAATCTCAGCAATTTCGGCTTTGATGCTTTCACCATCAACAAAGTTACCAAATAACCCGGTAGCGATGTTTTGGTTGCGCACTAAGATCGTCGCTTCTGGCCATTCGCCGCTTTTATCCCAGTTGCCAGGATCAGCGGAAGTATCCACTGAAGCCGTTTTAATGTTGATGGTTGCGCCAAGGAGCTTGCCTGACTCAGAAGCAAGTTCAAAATCGCTAAAGGTGTTATTTTCTACCACGTACGATTTATCAGGGAATCCGTAGCCGGTAAAACCGTAAGCGAACTGATCAGGCGATGGGGTAAAGTCACATTGAGCTGCAAGTGCTGAACCCATGGTGCACAGTGCCATACTGCCGGCAAGCATTTTTTTCATAAGAAACTCCAAGCAATGAATTAATGAGAATTAATCTCATTGTCTATTTAATCACAAATGCATATGGTGAGTAAAAATTTATTGTTCGTGTGGTGGCCACGCAATAAGGGTCACACCATCTTTGCCCCAAATCAAAATGCCATCATCCTCGATTTGGCGCAAGGTGCGCGAGAGTGTTTCTGGACGCATGGCCAGATGATTGGCGAGGTCTTTCTTGCTCATTGAAATGGGGTAGGTTGCTTTATTCTGCCAATTAGGTGGTAATAATTGCTTGATATGTCGCAATAAGCGCTGCTTGCTATCCATGACGCTGAGCATCTCAACTTGTCCGCTTAATATCTGGATATGTTGAATGAGGTGACCGATAATCGCTGAATACAAGCGCGGGCGATCTTCTAAAATACGCCGAAAGGTATCGATGCGGATCGCTAACAGCTCACAATCGCTAATGGTTGCCGCGTTAGCAGGATATTGATCGTGGTGCATAAACATAACCGCATCAGCAAAGCTTTGTTGCTTGGAAAAGGTGCGAATGGTTTTTTCGCGTCCATCAGGGGTCGCAAAATAAATCCGTACTTCGCCTTTAATAATGAAATAAAACGTACTCGCTGCGTCGCCTTTTTGAAAAATTAAGCTGTTGGCAGCAAGGTTTTTTTTGCTCGCGTCTTTGAGCAAGATGTCGCGTTCTTCGTCGCTGAGCGCAGAAAAAAGATAATGTTTGGCGATTTCACGAGCAAGGCTAATTGGCATAATAATCCGTAAAAAGTCGTTGCGCGATAGTGTGCGCTGTAGGTTTATTTAGCGAATAAACAGCAATCCTATCACGCAGACAGGTTAAGCTATTTTTCTAATTGGTTTAATTATACTATATTGATTCGGGTTTTTCGTTAGCTATGCCAGGCGAGGCGCTCTCAAGTAATGAAATCACTTCTTCTGGTCGCACGACGCCGCTAAGCTGTCCGTCATCATCGACCACTGGCACCGGATATTGGTTGCCCACAGCAATTGGCAGTAAGTGCTCAATGCTACGATTGGCATCCACAGATTGAGGCTTTTGCGCGATATCTGCTAGGCTGGCGTGTGGGTTTGCTTGGCGTGCACGTTCAATCAATGCCACAGTAATCAATCCTTCCCAATGATCCCCCGTTTTGACCCACGCCCAATCCTGGCTGTGGTCGCGCATAATGGCTAAAGCCTCATCAACGCTTTCGTCATCGAAATACAGCGAAGGGCGACGCATCACTGCCTGAGCATTAAGCACACTCGCGCGGTTGACGTCTTTGACAAATTCCTCGATATGATTATTAGCTGGGCGCAATAAAATATCTTCCGGGGTGCCGACTTGTTCGACCTGACCATCACGAAGGATGGCGATCCGCGAACCAATACGTAATGCTTCGGCTAAGTCGTGGGTGATAAACACGATCGTTCTTTTAAGTTGTGCTTGTAGGCTCAGCAGCTGCTCTTGCATTTGTGAGCGAATCAGCGGATCAAGTGCCGAAAACGCCTCATCCATCAGTAAAATATCTGTTTCCGTGGCTAAAGCCCGTGCTAAGCCAACGCGTTGCTGTTGCCCACCAGATAATTGTTTGGGGTATTGTGCTTCAAAACCGGCCAGGCCCACCAAAGCTAACCATTTTTCCGCCTCTATTGTGGCACTTTTTTTATCCTCCCCGCGTACGCTCCGCCCGTAAGCCACATTATCGAGCACGCTGCGGTGTGGCATGAGCCCAAAATGCTGGAATACCATACTCATCGTGTGGCGGCGAAATTCGATGAGTTCGCGCGTGCTCATTGCCGTCACGTCTTGACCGTTGATGATAATTTGCCCAGCAGTCGGGTCAATTAGGCGGTTAAAATGGCGAATCAAGGTGGATTTTCCGGAGCCGGATAGCCCCATAATCACAAAGATTTCACCTGCTTCGATAGTCAGATTAATATCATAAAGCCCTAGCGCATGCTGGTGGTCTTCTAATAAGGTTTTTTTGTCGGTGCCATTCTCGACTAAACGCAACGCTTGCCGCGGATTAGCACCAAAGATTTTTGAGATATGACGAACTTCGATAACGCTCATGATGTCCTCATGATTGATGGTGTGCTTGTGCACGACGACCAGCAGCTTGGGTAATCCGATCGAAGACAATAGCGAGGATGACAATGGCGATACCGCCAAGCAGGCCTTGACCGGCATCATTACGCTGTAAGCCCAAAAGAACCGTTTCGCCCAGGCCGCGTGCGCCAATCATCGAAGCTACCACTACCATTGCTAAAGCCATCATCATCGTTTGGTTGATCCCCTGCATGATCGATGGGAGCGCAAGCGGGATTTGCACACGGGTGAGCACTTGCCAACGTGTGGCACCAAAGGCACGACTCGCTTCAACCACTTCTTTATCGACACCACGAATCCCTAAATCGACCAAACGGATCAGTGGTGGGGTGGCATAAATAACGGTTGCGAGAATGGCTGGCATTTTCCCGAGGCCAAATAACATCGCCGCGGGGATCAAATACACAAAACTGGGGATGGTTTGCATTAAATCCAGAACGGGCGAGAGTACGGTGCGAAAACGATTGCTGCGTGCGGTGAGGATACCGAGCGGTAGGCCAATGACAATTGCAATCAGCATCGACACCAGCATGATGGCAATGGTTTGTAGCGATTGATCCCACAACCCCAGGCAACCAATCAGATACATCCCCAAGCCAACGCCCAAACACAGCAGCCAGCGACGACTGGCAATAAAGGCCAGCGCCATAATCAAGGCAATCAGTAATGGTTCGGGAAACCAGCGCAGCGCACGTTCAATAGTGACCAAGATGGTGATAAAAAAACCCGAGAATTGTTCAAAACCATCGGCGTAGTTAATCACCAGATAACGGATCGCGTCATTGACCGAGTCGCGAATGCTATCGCCAATGTTGAAGAAAAAATTGTCCATCGTTGGTTCCCCTTAAAGCAGGGTTGGTAAAGCGTTATAGCGACTCATTGATCCGCGTTGCGACTTCTGGCGAGACCCATTGTATCCAGAGATCGGGGTACTTCTCTAAGAAGCGCTTAGCAATGGCTTCATCGCGGGTATCATTATTGCGCATATCTGCCAGCGCTTCAGACACAATCTCGCTGCTGGTGTGATAGCGTGATAAAAATTCAATCGTTTGCGGCGCGCTTTGCGCAAATGCGGTGGTGACGCCAATCGCTAATTGAGAATCAGGATAGGCGGTTGCTGACTCGACTTTGGTGAGGTCAGCGTCTTTATCGGTTGCCGCTAAAAGGTTTGACCAGATGGCTTCATCGTAGGCGGGTTCTTCGAGGATGATCAGTTCATCGCTAAATTTACCAATCAGCCATGAAGGAGTCCAATAATAAAAGAGGATAGGTTTTTGCCGCAAAATCGCCGATTCAACCGCTGATGCGACAGCGTTACCTGAGCCTGGGCGGAAATTAACAAAATCTTTATCGAGTCCGTAAGCATAGAGCTTAGCGGTGTTGGTTTTTTCACACGACCAGCCGAGTATGCAGTTATAAAATCGACCTTTATCAGGATCTTCCTGATCAGCAAATAACTGGGCATAGCGCGGTAAATCGGCGACGCTTTTTAGATCAGGTGCTGGTGCATTCTCACCTTCGACTAAATAGCGTGGAATGAAAAAGGCTTGTTTGGCATCATCAACGTTAATACCGATTGTTTTAGCGATGCCATCGGCCTCCATTTCCCGCCATAGTTCGTCGACTGACTGCAGCCAGATTTCCATCGCAATATCAATGTTGCCACGACTCATGCCGTTAAATAAAGGAATCGTTGATCCAGGGATTTCATCGGTCGCGCAGCCATAGCCATGCTCTAAAATATAGCGGGCCACGCTGTTATGAAAGGTGATTGAGTCCCAATCAAACCCGGCAAAAACAATCGGGCGATCTATATCACACTGGGGTTCGTTGGCATAGGAAAAGATGCTGAAACTGGCGAGTGTGCCGAGCAGTAGGGAACGTATAGTGGGGAACATAAGTTAACCTCCGGTTAATACTTTGTTTATATTAACACAGTTGATTGGTATTTTTTTTGCGGATTTTCTGCAAACGTTGGTTTTGCGCTGTATCATGGCGCGGTTATTATGTTCTATAAATAGATGCGTTTATGGTTGTAACCAATAGATGGATTGATGCAAAAAGTTAACCCCAAAACGTTTTTCTGGCTTATGTGGCTAGGTTTTATTGTGCTGTGGGTGGTGATTTCTGAGTTACACCGTCCGGGGATGGATAAATACGGCGATATGGTCGAAGGCTATGCTTGGGGACAAGTATGGGTTTGGGGAACGTTCAAACACCCACCTTTTCTCGCCTGGGTTGCCAAATTGTGGTTTTCTGTGTTTCCTGTGGAAACATGGAGCTATTACCTATTATCCTATCTTAATGCCGGGGTCGGTGCGCTAGGCATTGTCGCTCTAGGCCGCCTTTGGTTACCGCCTGGTTTGCCAGCGCGGCGCAAAGCACTTTTCTCTCTGCTGGTTCTGCTATTTGCCTTACTCGGTACACCGTATAGTCATCTCGCGGCAAAATATAACGCCGATACGATTTTATTATCGCTATGGCCATGGACGGCGTATGCGTTTTTTGCCACCTTACATAGCCGTACTAACCGTGAGCGTTGGTTGTTTACATTATTGCTTGGCGTGTTGGGTGCGGTATCGATGTTGGCGAAATACTATTCAGGGATATTGCTAGCGAGCTTTTTCGCGATCAGTGTGCTCGAGCCAACGTATCGTCGCTGGTATCGCAGTTATTCGCCGTATCTGGCGTTTATTGTATTTTTCTTAGTGCTCATGCCGCATATCGTGTGGGAATGGCGCAATGATTTCCCATTCAGTGAGTATTTATTTACCAAAATCGATGATCGAGTTCGCTTAGATAAAGTGTTGTCGTTTTATTTATCGAGTATTTATTATTGGATTTTTGCTTGGGGCGCGTTTTATTTGCTGCGCCGGATGATTGGCCAATCCACTAAGCAAACCATTCGTTGGCAGATCCCATGGCGAGCGTTATTACTGATGATCGCGATGCCGGCTGTGATTACCTCGCTATTCCATATTTTTGGTCGTGTGTATTTAACCACGCATTGGGCGATCCCGATTTGGTTTGCCTTACCGATTGCTTTAGCGATGTGGTTATTACCAAGCGTACCGCTGAATTTTTCATTAGCTAAACTGGCACGATGCTTGGCTCTATTTGCTGCGGTGTTGTTCGGCGTGATGACGCTCTATACCTTAATACTCTCAGCGACCGGTAGCGCAAAATATACCATGGCACGTGAGGAAATGGTGGCGGCGATTGAGGCGCGTTTTCATGAGCGCTACCCGGATGCCGAACTAACTTGGAGTGGTGGTACCTGGCAGGAAACAGCGTCACTCGCCTTTTTTATGGACAGTCATCCGCGTGCCGTGCCTGGATTCCCAGCAGGCGATGCGGCTCAAGTTAACCCGGAGGAAGGCTGGCGTGATGGTTATGGTGTGGTTTTGTGTCATACACTCGATGATGACGGTAACCCTGTGGCGGCAAGACGTCGGGTGTTGTGGTGCCAATACTCGGTGATGCATGAGTTGATACGCGCAGGCTATCCGATTATTAAAGAAACAATTCGCTACCAGGCGCAAGGTTGGCGTTACCTACAAAAGCCAGAACTTGAGGTTGTGGTGTTTTGGGCACCACCACAACCCGATCTACTGCATAAACCACTTGAAGAAGGTGAAAAACCGTTATCATTAGAGCCTGTCGAGCAGATCAAGAACCAAAAGGTGGGGATGGATGAAAACTGAACCCGTCAATCAACACGCGCTGAGCTATACCTACAGTATCGTCATCCCGGCGTATAACGATGCTGAGGCGCTAAAGCTGTTTGTGCCTCAGCTTTACCCGCTGTTAGAACGCTATCAGGGCCAGCATGAGATTGTGATTGTCGATGATGGCAGTAAAGACGCGTTGCTTGAGGCTTTTGAAGACCTACAAGAGACTCTGCCTGAGACTGTCAGGTTAAAGTTGGTGCGCTTTTCGCGTAATTTTGGTAAAGAAGCCGCCTTGAGCGCGGGATTGCAGGCAGCGCAAGGTGAGGCAGTGGTTATGATGGATGCTGACGGTCAGCATCCGGTGAGTATGCTCGAGCAGATGATCACCCATTACGAGCGTGGTGCGGATGTGGTTGCGGCTGTTCAAGTGGTGCGCGATCAGGAACGCCTTTTTGCGCGCTGGCTCAAAAAGCGCTTTTACCGTTTTATGCAAGACGCGCAGCGCTATCAGTTAAAAGCTAATGCTGGGGATTTCCGCCTGATGCGTCGTAAAGTGGTTGATGCACTGCTTGCGCTGCCAGAGCGCCAGCGCTTTATGAAAGGTTTATATGCCTGGGTGGGTTTTGATACGGTGTATCTGCCGTTTAATGCAGCGCCACGCCAGGACGGAAGCAGTAAATTTCAATACCGTGATTTATTTGACCTCGCGATGGTCGGTATCACCTCTTTTTCGCTCAAACCACTACGCTGGATTTCGCGGATGGGTATTGTCGTCTCGCTGCTTGCCTTTATTTATGGCCTGTTTATCGTCTTTGATACGTTATTTACTGGCCGAGATGTGGCTGGTTGGACAACGCTTTCGGCAGGGATTATGTTTTCTGCCGGTTTGCAATTGATCTGTATCGGGGTGATTGGTGAGTATGTCGGGCGTATTTATGAAGAAGTCAAACAACGCCCGCTGTATGTTGTTGATGAAGTCTATGACAGTTCACGGCGACCTAAAGACGAGCACTAGCTGATGTGGGCGCAGCAAATATCCTGGTTTGCCGTGGTCGGTGTGAGCGCAGCGCTGACCCATGTGCTTTGCCTGTGGGGGTTGGTTGATGGCCTGTCGTGGCCACCAGTATGGGCAAATATCGGCGCATTTTGTGTGGCATTTTTGGTGAGCTTTTTCGGCCATTTTTTACTCACCTTCCGAGGAATGGATACGCGTTGGTGGGCGAGCTTGATACGCTGGCTCTTGGCGGCTGTTTCTGGGTTTGTGCTCAATCAATTGCTTTTTATACTTGGTTTACATCTATTCGGCGAGGCTGCTTATCTGTGGGTATGGTTTGTCGCCACCGCTATTGTCACTTTGTTATCGTTTGTGCTTGCTAAATTCTGGGCGTTTCGCCATGACCATTAAGCGCGTCATCATCAATGTTGATGATTTAGGGCTCTCTCCAGCCGTGAACCGCGCGGTGATCGATTTGGCTGAAGGCGGGATTGTGCGTAGCACCAGTTTGATGAGCTTAGGTGCGTTGTCTGATGCTGAACGACAAGCGCTGCGTGCTGCACGGGTGGATATCGGTTTGCACTTGGATTTTACCGGACTGTTAACGGAAAAGTGTTCGCTCAAGCAGTTGATACGTGATGCCTGGTTGCGTCGCCTGCCGGTTGCGTTTCTCGAACAATCAATCAATGAACAGCTCGATGGTTTTGAGCGTTTGGTTGATGATGCGCCGCGATTCATCGATGGACACCAGCACGTTCATCAATTCCCTGGGATTCGAGAAGCGTTGTTTGCGGTACTTGCCCACCGTTATCCAAAAAATAACATTGCCTTGCGTCATACCAAGCCGATCACTGGTGCAGGGGTTAAAGCGCACATCATCCACGGTCTCGGTGGTCCAGCCATTCAGCGTTATAGCCAAACACACGGCATTGAGCATAACAGTGTATTTGCAGGGGTTTATGATTTTCAGGGTGACGAATTGCGTTTGGAAGCGCTTTGGCGGCATTGGCTGGGCAAGATGCCTGCCTGTGGTGGGCTGATTATGTGTCATCCGGCGGTGGCTGATAACTCTTGGCATGATGAAATTCGCGTAGCCCGTGAGCGAGAATATGCGTGGTTGACTAGTGACAGGTTTCGCCATTTGTTACGTGAACAATCTATTGAACCTTGCGGATGGGATGAATTATCCTATTGATTTATTGTTATTAGCGTTATGATAAAGCCTGTTGATACAGGGAGTCGCTATGAGCCGATGGCTGCTGATATTCACGACGCTATGTGTGCTGCTTGGCTGTGAGCAGCAAAAAGATGATGGGCGCTTTAATGGCTACATCGAAGGCGATTACCGCATCATTATATCTCCACAATCAGGGCGTTTAGAACGCCTGTTAGCCGTAGAAGGTGAGACGCTCAGCGATGGAGTAATCGTCGCACAACTCGATGACACCAATCAGCAATTAGCGCTAGAGATGGCGCGAGCGCAGTATGAAACCAGCCGGGCACAATGGCGTAATTTACAAAGTGGTCGGCGTCCACCGGAATTGGCAACGATTCGTGCACAACGTCGCGCCATCGAAGCTGAATTAGCACAGGCAAAAACTGATGCTGAGCGCTATCGGCGTTTGGCGGATGCACAGGCTGTCTCACGCGCGCAGGCAGAGACGGCAGAAAGTCGTGTGCAAGCGCTAAGCGCACAAATCGCCGCGTTAGACGCCCAGCTGGATAGCGCCGAGCTTCCGGCACGTAGCGAACAAATCGATGCGGCAAACGCACAGATGCAAGCGACTGCTGTGGCTGTGAAACAAGCCGAAGAAGCGTTAGCAGATCGACAGATTATCAGCCAGTTTTCGGGTCGGGTTGAAGCGGTGTATCGGCATCCCGGCGAGTATGTCCGTGACGGAGAGGCTTTGCTAAAAGTATTGCCTGAGGACGCACGTAAAGTGGTGTTTTATCTGCCGCAGAAAAGCCTTCCTGATATCAGGGTGGGTCAAGAAATTAACGTTACTAGTGATGGCGCGCCGCCACAGCGAGCACGTATCAGTTTAATTAGCGATCAGGCAACGTTTACCCCACCGGTGATTTATAGCAACACCACGCGCAATAAATTGGTTTTTCGTGTGGCGGCTCGCCTTAATGATGCAACACTCCCACCGGGGTTGCCGGTGAGTGTTTCTTATGAGTGAGATGGCATTAGCGATTGATGTCCGCGGACTGAGCAAACACTTTGCGGGTAAAACGGCGGTTGATGATGTGAGTATTGCACAACCGAAGGGGAGTGTATGGGGCTTTCTGGGGCCAAATGGATCGGGAAAAACCACTTGTATCCGGATGATTTGCGGACTGCTCGAAGCCGATCGTGGCGAAGGGCAGTGCTTGGGTTTTGATATTCGTCACGAGTCACGAGCGATCAAGAACCATACCGGTTATATGACCCAGCATTTCAGTTTCTGGACGGATTTGAGCGTGCGCGAGAATCTTGAGTTTGTTGCGCGATTATACGGCCTTGCACGGCCGCGTCAGGCTGTGGATCAGGCGATTGAGGATTTAGGGTTAACGCAACGTCAGTATGAATTGACTGCAGGGTTATCTGGTGGTTGGAAACAGCGTTTGGCGTTGGCCGCTGTGACCTTACACCAGCCAAAACTTTTGCTGCTTGATGAACCAACTGCTGGTGTTGACCCACAAGCGCGGCGCGAATTTTGGCAAGAAATTCACGCCTTTTCACAACGTGGGATGACAGTATTGGTATCCACGCATTACATGGATGAGGCGGAGCGCTGTGATCATATCGTGTATCTGGCGCATGGACGTTTACTTACCCAAGGTAGCGTGGCAGAGATTATTCATCATTCAGGTTTGGCAGGCCGCAGTACGCAAGTCGGTGGTGGGCAACGTGGTGCTGTAGCGGCTTTACAACGTCTTGATGAAGTCGATAGTGCGTTATTTTATGGTGGGCGATTGCATGTGGTAGGACAGGATGCCGCTCGATTAGATGCGGCGCTCGCTGCTTTTTCAGAGGATTTTACTTGGCAGGTGGAAGCGCCAACACTCGATGATGCCTTTATTGCGCTAGAGATGCAAAGCGGTGGAGATCAGCGATGATTACTGCGTGGTGGAGTATTTTGTTACGAATTGGCGCGATTATGCGCAAAGAGGTGTTGCAGATGCGTCGTGATCGGATGACCTTTGCGATGTTGCTCGGTATTCCAGTGATGCAATTGATTCTATTTGGTTATGCGATCAATCTCCAACCGAAACATTTACCCACGGCAGTGCATTTTGAAGAGCGCAGCGACATAACGCGAAGCATGGTCGCTGCGATGGAACAATCAGGCTATTTTGCGGTGGTTGCTGAGGAATTAGATGCGACAAAAACCACCGCATTACTACAATCGGGAGAAGTGAATTTTGTGTTGTCGATTCCCACGGGGTTTAGTCGTGCCTTAGTACGTGGTGAGCGTCCGCAGTTATTATTGGAAGCCGATGCTAGTGATCCTTCAGCATCCAGTACGGCGAGTGCGCATTTCCCATATATTATCGAGCAGGCACTAGCTGCGTACAATAGAGACCCGCGCGGCATTACTGTTAATGTTGCTCCGGTGGATGTAGTGGTGCATAGTGCGTTTAATCCGCGGGGGGTTACTAGCCATCATATTGTGCCAGGGTTACTTGGCGTGATTTTAACCATGACCGGAGTGATGATTACCGCGATTACGATGACACGCGAACATGAGCGGGGCACTATGGAGAATTTATTGGCTATGCCGGCACGCCCACTTGAAGTCATGCTTGGAAAAATCCTCCCGTATCTTGGGGTAGGGGCGTTGCAAACGCTGTTAATTCTAGGCGTAGGATTAGGGTTATTTGGGGTGCCGTTTGTAGGCCAAGTATGGATCTTATTGAGTGGTTTGTTGCTGTTTCTTTTAGCGAATTTAACCCTGGGTTTTGCCTTTAGCACGATTGCTACCTCACAGTTACAGGCGCTGCAGATGACGTTCTTTTTCTTTTTGCCATCGATTCTGCTTTCGGGCTTTATGTTTCCGTTTCGTGGGATGCCGGTTTGGGCGCAGTATATCGGTGAAGCATTACCACTAACCCATTTCTTACGCATTGTGCGCGGGGTGATGTTGAAAAATGCCGATTTTTCTATGCTCAGTATGGCGTTTCTTGCTATCGCTATTTTTTGGTTGGTTGCTGGGCTTATCGCGATGTGGCGCTACAAAGTTACATTAGGGTAGTGTCACTTTTTCGTCTTGTTTTTCTTGAGTTAGCCTCCATATCTTTTACTACATACCATTGATGGGAGTCATTTGTGCCATTTTTATATTTATTTTTATTTTGGGGAATTGCCGAGCTTGTGGTGATGATTATGGTGGCGAGTGCGATTGGTGCGATGGCAACCTTTGCTTTATTGCTGCTCGGAATGATCGCTGGATCATATCTATTAAAACGTACCCGCTTGCAGTTCATGCAGCGTATGCAAGAAGGACAAAAATCAATGAATGCCCCGGAAATGCGCGATGGTTTGTTCCAAATGATGGGCGCTACCTTACTCTTTATTCCTGGGTTTATTAGCGATGCGTTGGCGGTGGTGTGTTTACTGCCGACTTTACGTAAGATTTTTGGTGGTGTGATGATGAAAATCTTTCGTCCTGAAGTGTTGGCTGGCCGTTTTAATTGGCAACAAGGCAGTGGTGGACACGTTTATGAGGGCGAAGTGCGCCGCGAGGCTCAATCTCAAGCGCAATATGGCGATCGGGTGATTGAGGGGACAGTCACCACAGATCATACAAAACGCAAAGATTCTTAAACACCCAAGCAAACACTGTTAACCTTGAAAGCACCATCGTTGGTGCTTTTTTATGTATGGGGTACAACAGCTATACGTTATGACGCTAAGAGGGCGTATCTGTTGATGCGTTGTAACGACAAGACTTCGTAGTCTGGTGACATCAGAAAATGGCGGAACGGACGGGACTCGAACCCGTGACCCCTGTGTGACAGGAAGCCATATTAAGTCAAGTCTAACCAACGGAACTGCTACTCTGTAGCGATATAGACTGTAATAACGCAGTAAAAATAGTTCAAGAAAGCTTTTGCATAAGAAATGGCGGAACGGACGGGACTCGAACCCGCAACCCTTGTGTGACAGGCAGCCATATTAAGCCAAGTCTAACCAACTGAACTACTGCTCCGCAGCGATAGTGACTGTCATATCACAGAAAAAGCACCATAAAAGGTGCTTTGATATAAGTGGCGGAACGGACGGGACTCGAACCCGCGACCCCCTGCGTGACAGGCAGGTATTCTAACCAACTGAACTACCGCTCCCCGGTATTATTCATCACAGACAAAAAATAAAAAGCACCTCGGTGAAGTGCTTTTTATACAAAAATGGCGGAACGGACGGGACTCGAACCCGCGACCCCCTGCGTGACAGGCAGGTATTCTAACCAACTGAACTACCGCTCCGCGGTGGTGGGTGCTAAAGGACTCGAACCTTTGACCCTCGCCTTGTAAGGGCGATGCTCTACCAACTGAGCTAAGCACCCGCGTCATGTGAGGAGCAGCATTATAGGCGGTTTTCCCCTTGTAGCAAACTTTTTTTAAAAAAAGACGCTTTTTTTGCTAACAAGATGAATTGCTAGGTTTTCTTTTTGCCATTCTTGGAGGCTAAAACGCTGCTTTTTTTGTGGCGTCGTGTGTATCGTTCGATGGTTGGCAGCCACAGTTCGATGCGAAGCCCTGGTTGGTTATCGAGTAAGTTGATCGTGCCCCCATGTAAGGCAATGACAGCACTGACCAATGACAAGCCCAAACCATTGCCGGGCGTACTACGGGCGCTATCCAAGCGGACAAAGCGTTTTAACACTTCCTCACGTTTACCATCAGGAATACCCATACCATTGTCGCTGACGCTGATGACGATCTGTTTGTCGTTTCGCGCAGCGTTGAGGGTAATGTGGCCACCTTCTGGGGTGTATTTCACCGCGTTATCGAGCAGGTTGATGATCGCTTGTGCGAGTAATTGACGGTTACCCATCACGCTCAGACCATGCGCGATATCGCTGCTAAAGCTATGTTCGCCTTCTTCGCTCATCACTTCATAGAGCTCGGCTAAATCGGTACAAATCTGGCTGACATCCGTTTCAGCGAAGTCATCACGAGCACGCGATTCAACCTGGGCAATATTGAGCAGGGCGTTAAAGGTTTTTAGTAGATTTTCGGCATCATCCACGGATTGGCCAATGACATCGCGTAACTCATCACAGGAGACGTTTTTATCCATTAACGCCACTTCCATGCGGTTGCGTAGGCGATTGAGTGGGCTGCGCAGGTCATGGGCGATATTGTTGGTGACCTGTCGCTGGCTGGTAATCAGGTTTTCGATGCGGTCAAGCATATGGTTGAGATTGCCCGCGAGTTGGTTGAGTTCGTCTGAATCGTTGCTTGAGGTGCGGATGCGTTCGGAAAAGTCGCCATCGACAATTAAGCGCGCCGTATGACTGATACGCGCGATGGAGTTGATGATATTACGCGCAATCAAAAATGAGCCAATGAAGGACACAATCAACAGTAAGCCGGTAACTAAATACACAATATTGAGCATACTGACCAATAAACGGCGCTGGCTGCGGGTGTCGTAACTCAAAATGAGCGCATAATCATCAACCACAGGGGTGATGATGATCCGCATAATATCGGCATTTTTACGCACAGATTCACGATGAAAATCGCAAAGATCGCTGAAATTACTGTTCAACATCACAAAGCGATTTTTGTCTTGTGGAATCAGATCGGCATCGAGTTTGTCTAAGCGCGCCACACAATATGACATTGCTGGTTCAGTGGCGACGCGCTCGGTAACGCCCACTGAAGGTTGACCAAATTCGACATTATGACGGTATTCGATCTCTCGTTTGAGGCGTGATGATTCGGTGTAGAGGCGCGCATCAACCTGTTCGGCGATTTCTTGTGCTGCCGTTTGATAAATCATCACCATCGAGATACCGGTTAGGATACTAAAGGCGATGGTAAAAAGTAACGAGTAGCGAAACGCAGTGGTTTTCGCTACTCGGGTTAAGTCGTTAAGAAACTTACTGATAACTGGTCGGATCATACAAGCTATAGCCGGCACCACGTTCAGTATGAATCAAAGGCGTGTCGAAATCCTTATCGATTTTGCTACGCAAGCGTGAGATATGGACGTCGATCACATTGGTTTGTGGATCAAAATGGTATTCCCACACTTTTTCCAAGAGCATGGTGCGGGTGACGACTTGCCCTGCGTTGCTCATCAGGTATTCCAACAGGCGAAATTCGCGCGGTTGTAAGTTGATTTTTTTACCGTCGCGCGTCACTTTGCGCTTTAAACGGTCGAGGCGTAAATCGGCCACTTCAAGAACCATTTGATCTTGAATGTCGCTGCTACGACGACGGGTTAACGCCTGAACGCGTGCGAGCAGCTCAGAAAATGCATAAGGTTTAACCAGGTAATCATCACCACCAGCAGCAAGTCCTTCCACGCGGTCGTCCACTTCACCGAGTGCTGAGAGAATTAATACCGGCACGCTAAGGCCTTCTGCGCGTAGCTTAGAAATCACTTCCAAACCCTCGAGCTCGGGCAACATGCGGTCAACGATCAAAATATCGTATTGGCCGTTTTGTGCCATCTCTAAGCCTTCTGTGCCAGTGTGTGCGCTGTCGGCAACATAGCCACTTTCGCTCAAACCTTTGGCAATATAGGCGGCAACATCTTTATCGTCTTCGATGATTAGTACGTGCATAAGGGCTCCTTTTAATCTGCTCACTGAATAAGGTTTAATCTTATCTTCAGCTAATCGCAGGTCATCATTTTGTAAAATCTCTAAGTCATCTTAAAACAAACGGGCGAATAAATGAATAAAACCTTAGTAACGATTGGGCTTGCGTTTTCTGCGTTTGCTGTGAATGCGCTCGCAGATAGCGCCCCAGATTTTGCAGCGCTCTTTGCTCAAACTAAAGATGCGGTGGTGAGTGTGGAAGTGCAAACCAATGTGGCACGTTCACCGAGGGCTCAAGAAATCCCACCGGGATTCCCGCCGGAGTTGTTTGAGCGATTTTTTGGTGCACCGTTTGCCATGCCTGAAAACATTCCTGAGCATCGACGCACAGGGCAAGGCTCTGGCTTTATTATTGATAAAGAGGGTTATATCTTGACCAATGCACATGTGGTTGATGAGGCTGAAAGTGTGAAAGTCATGCTCTTAGACCGCCATGAATACGATGCTGAGGTAGTTGGGGTTGATCAGCGCACCGATATTGCGTTGTTAAAAATCGATGGTGAGGGCTTGCCTGTTGCGAGCTTAGGGGATTCCGATGCCGTTCAAGTGGGCGATTGGGTGTTGGCGATTGGTTCACCGTTTGGTTTTACTCATACCGCGACCAAAGGGATTGTCAGTGCGGTTTCCCGTAGCTTGCCCAATGGCGCATATGTGCCCTTTATTCAAAGTGACGCAGCGGTGAATCCGGGGAATTCCGGAGGGCCACTCTATAATAGCGCTGGAGAAGTGATTGGCATTAATTCGCAGATTTATAGCCGCAGTGGGGCGTTTAATGGGCTGGCGTTTTCGATTCCGATCAATGTGGCGAAAAATGTGGTCGATCAGTTGCGTGATGGGGGCACGGTTCAGCGTGGTTGGCTTGGGGTGGCCATTCAAGGGATTGATCAGGAATTGGCGCAATCATTTGCGATGGATAACCCGCAAGGTGCTTTAATTACCGCAATTCAGCCTGATTCACCGGCCAAAGCCGCAGGTTTGCGCGCCGGCGATGTGATCCTTAACTATAACGGGAAAAGTATTCATAAATACGACGATTTACCACCATTAGTCGCTTTAACCCCGATCGGTGAAGAGGCAGAGTTGACGGTGCTGCGCGATGGAGAAAAGCAATCATTAGCGGTCACGATTGGGAATTTAGAAAATATGAGTACAGCAAACGCCTCAGATAGCCGTGGGCAATCAGCGTATGGTTTGAATTTGCGGGCCTTAACCGAGCAGGAAAGGCAACAGCTTAATGTTGAAGATGGCGTGTTGGTGCGTTCCGTTGAACAGGATAGCGCGGCGTATAAGGCAGGCGTACGTGCTAATGATGTGCTACTTGCCCTCGGTAGTCAGGTTGTTAGCGATAGCGACGCGGCTTATGATGGGTTAAAAAGCGCTAAAGGCCAGGTGGTTGCTTTGCTAATTAAGCGTGGTGAGCAAACGCTCTATATTCCTATGGAAACCAAAGAATAAAGTGACGATGGCAGGGTGGATCGCTGAGCAATGTTTATCGGTGATGGCATGTCAGCGCTATGCACTATATAATTAAAGTATCTCATTAATTAGGAACGCACATGAAACGGACGTATCGGGTTCTTATAACAGTATTGGTAGCCTTGGTTTTGCAAGGTTGTGGTGTATTGTTTGTTGGTGGCGCCGCAACCACCGCGGGTGTGGTTCATGATCGGCGAACCGCTGGGACGATTGTCGATGATAATGCCCTGGAATTGAAAATTCGCAACAGCATCGGGAAGCAGGCCGAGCTTTATGATAATAGTCATGTCAATGTGACGGGTTACAATGGCCGTATTCTGCTTACCGGTGAAGCGAATTCTCAAGCAACTGCTGATGCAATCGGACAGCTTGCCGCACGCCATCTAGGAGTTAAGGAAGTGATTAACCAAATCATCGTCGGTCGTGCGAGTACGTTTATGGAGCGTAGCTATGACGCCAAACAAACCTTAAAAGTCAAAACGGTGCTCTTTGATGTCAATGTGCCAGGGTTTGACCCATCGCGTGTCAAAGTCGTGACTGAACACGGGGTGAGTTTCTTGATGGGGATTGTCAGCGAGGCAGAAGCGCAAGCGGTTGCTGAACGTGCAAGACGTGTTTCGGGCGTCAGACAAATCGCCACCTTATTTGAAATAAGATAAGCGAAAACAGATCCACAAGAAAGCGGGCAAATGGTTTTGCCTGCTTTTTTTATGCGTGGTTATTAGACTCTAAACAAGGTAGTAGCGAATAGCATAGCGCATAAAATTTTTCAAACGAAACGATTGCAGCAACCAAAAAGTATGCTATGCTTAATATATGTTATGCTTTATTTAATGGTCAGTTAATGTTTTCCGCAGTGGAGTATAGCATATCCGTTATTTATCTTCATGATTTTTAAGGAGATTATATGTCAGAAAATCAACATGATCTTAGTGGCTATTGGAAGGCTAATGTGCGCATTATCCTTTCATGCCTGGTAGTGTGGGCCCTCTGTTCATACGGGTTTGCTATGGGTTTTCGACCATGGTTGTCCGGTATTAAAATTGGCGGGACAGATTTAGGCTTTTGGTTTGCCCAGCAAGGCTCAATCTTGACCTTCATTGTCATTATTTTCTTCTATTCCTGGCGTATGAATAAGCTGGATAAGAAATTTGGCGTTGGTGAGGAGTAAGTCATATGAGTCAATTTGCAATTAATCTAATTTTTGTTGGTGGCTCATTTGCCTTGTACTTTGCGATCGCTATTTGGGCACGTGCTGGTTCAACTAAAGAGTTCTATGTGGCTGGTGGTGGTGTTCACCCGGTATTAAATGGGATGGCAACCGCTGCTGACTGGATGAGTGCGGCGTCGTTCATTTCCATGGCAGGTTTGCTGGCGATGGGTGGTTATGCCTCATCAGCATTTTTGATGGGCTGGACCGGCGGTTATGTACTGCTGGCTTTATTGCTTGCCCCTTATATGCGTAAGTTTGGTAAATTTACCGTGCCTGATTTTATCGGTGAACGCTACTATAGTCGCAACGCACGTTTGCTCGCGGTATTGTGTTTGGTTATCGCCTCAACGACTTACGTTATCGGTCAGATGACTGGCGCAGGCGTGGCATTTTCACGCTTCTTAGAAGTGGAAAATACGCATGGCTTGATCATTGCTGCGGTGGTTGTACTGTTTTATGCGGTACTTGGTGGCATGAAAGGGATTACCTACACCCAGGTTGCGCAATATGTGGTATTGATTATTGCCTTTACCATTCCAGCGATCTTTATCTCCATCCAGTTAACCGGTAACCCGGTTCCGGCATTGGGTCTTTTTAGTACCCATACTGAGTCTGGTTTGCCGGTGTTGCAAAAGCTCAATGAAGTCATCACAGATCTTGGGTTTGGCTCGTATACTGCTGATATTGATAATAAGCTCAATATGATGCTCTTTACCTTATCGCTGATGATTGGTACCGCAGGTTTGCCACACGTTATTATCCGCTTCTTTACCGTACCAAAAGTATCTGATGCGCGTATTTCTGCGGGTTGGGCGTTGGTGTTTATCGCCTTGCTGTATACCACAGCACCAGCTGTTGGTTCGATGGCACGTATCAACTTGGTTGATACCATCTATCCTAATGGTACCGCTGAAAAACCGATCCATTATTCAGAGCGTCCGGAATGGATGAAATCTTGGGAAGTGACTGGACTGGTCACCTTTGAAGATAAGAATGGTGACGGTGATATCCAATATTACGACGACACTTCAGAAAGCTTTAAAGCGACGGCTGAGGCGCGTGGTTGGGCAGGTAATGAGCTCAATGTGAATAAAGACATTTTGGTACTCGCTAACCCGGAAATTGCTAATTTGCCATCTTGGGTTATTGGTCTGATTGCAGCCGGTGGTTTAGCCGCGGCGCTTTCTACAGCGGCAGGCTTGTTGCTCGCTATCTCCTCAGCAATTTCGCATGACTTGATTAAAAATACCCTCAAGCCAGATATTACTGAGAAAGGCGAACTACGTGCCGCGCGAATCTCGATGACGGTGGCTATTGTTGTGGCAACATTATTGGGTATTCACCCACCAGGGTTTGCGGCACAGGTTGTTGCGCTAGCCTTTGGTATCGCTGGTGCGTCAATATTCCCAGCCTTGATGATGGGTATCTTCTCTAAGCGAATCAATAGCACCGGTGCTACGCTTGGGATGGCCGCCGGTTTGACCGTAACCTGCTTATACATTTTCCTCTACTTGGGTTGGTTCTTCATCCCTGAGACGAATGTATTTGAGAACGTACCAGAAAACTGGCTCTTTGGTATTGCACCAACGTCCTTTGGTGCGATTGGTGCCGCAATTAACTTTGCTGTAGCGTTTGCCGTTTCCAGCATAACTAAAGCACCACCAAAAGAAATCCAAGACTTAGTGGAAAGCGTGCGTTACCCACGCGGCGCTGGACAAGCTGTCCATATGCACCACTAAACATTCACCACAATCGATTAAGGGCCTGCTAAGCAGGCCCTTTTTTGTAAAAGATAATGGTTTTGTTTACGGTAAAGATGATAAAATTATGCCATGACTTTTATCTATTATTGAAGGAAAGGCTATGTACGTTACAATGAACCGATTTAAGATTAAGCCACAATATGCCGAGGCTTACGTAGATGTTTGGCAAGAAGCACAGGTGCGCGTGGCAGATGTAGATGGCTTTCTTGAGTTTAAATTTTTTCGTTTAGATAGCGACAAGCCTAGTGAATATGTATTATTTTCGTCTTATGCTGTTTGGGAAAATAAAGATAAATTCCTTGCCTGGACACGCTCAGAGCATTTCAAAAAGTCTCATCGTAGTGGTGCGAACAATCGACATATGTATGTGGAAAAACCCCATTTGGAATGTTTTGATGCGCTTATTTAGCGTGCATCATTAATCTGTTGCCAGCGTTTTGCTTCGCGTGCAATCGACTCATCCATCATCAGGCGATAAAGCGTTTCTAAATAAGCGCGATCAATCCCATATTGATCCGCGATAGGCGTAATTTTCTCGATAATTTCCTCGATGCGGTCTTCTAAGCGCACATCTTCAAACCGTGGTTTGAGGGGGGCTGCCTGTATGATGAGCTCTAAACGTTGACACATCATGTGTGCGAGCTCTTGATCGTGGGCATCAATACGTTCGCGCAAGGCGAGTAATTCATCTGAAGGGATAAATGCGGCAGTCATAAGTGATTGGTGTTAATTATTTGGCACACATTCTATAGCGAAACGACAGGCGATACCAGAGCAGTTCTTAATGCGGACAATCAGCCATTAGGATTGCTGAGAAGCATCTTTACGTTTGCGTGTCAGTGTGTTGCGGCCAATCCCTAACAGAGAGGCTGCATGGCTGATGTGGTGATCGGTATGCTGCAAAGTGGTGTGGATTAATGTGTCATCAAATTGTTTAAGCAGCGTTTGATAGGTATTACCGGGATGATCACGCAAGGTCTCGCGAACCACATGCACAAGTGCTGTGCGCCAATCGGTAGTATCAGGATCAGATTGGCCAGTGCTTGTCGTGTGCTCACCTAATTGAAAATCAGCCACATTAATGGTTTCTGTGGCGCTTAGAATTGTCAGCTGATGGCAGAGGTTTTCCAGTTCACGGATGTTACCGGGCCAGCTGTAGTGTTGCAGTGCGCTTAAAGCGCTACGATCAAGCTGCTTACGCGTCATATTATGCGCCTTAGCAGCACGATCAAGATGAAACTCGAGCAGGGCGGGGATGTCTTCGCTGCGTTCACGTAAGGGCGGGAGATGGAGATGAATCACGTTTAGACGATGATAGAGGTCAGCGCGAAAGGCGCCAGCATCGGCCTGTTCGCTAAGATTCTTATGGCTCGCTGCGATGATGCGGACGTTAGCCGTTTTCAGGGTTTGCCCACCAATGCTGTAGTAGTTGCCCTCAGCGAGTGCGCGCAATAATTTGGCTTGCAGTGGCAGCGGCATGTCGCCGATTTCATCTAAAAATAGGGTGCCGCCCTCAGCTTGGGCAAAACGACCTTGGCGGGTGCTGGTCGCGCCAGTAAATGCGCCTTTTTCGTGACCAAAAAGTTCGGCTTCAGCAAGCTCTGGTGGGATCGCCGCCATATTCAGCGCGACAAAAGGACCATTGGCTACCGGACTGTGTTTATGGAGTGCTCGAGCGATCAGCTCCTTACCTGTGCCGGTTTCGCCGCTGATCAGGACATTGACTGTGGTTTTTGCCAGTCGCCCGATCGCGCGATAAAGCTGTTGCATGGCGGGACTATTGCCGATAATGTCACGGCTCAGCGCTTGTGGTTCTTGTCGTTGCGGGACGGGTTGTTTTGTGCTCGGCCGTAGCGCTTGTTTGCTCAGACGTTTGAGTTCTTCAAGGTCAAAGGGTTTTGGGAGATAATCAAACGCGCCTTGCTGGTAGGCATTAACCGTGATATCGAGATCAGAGTAAGCGGTGGTGATGATAAAGGGTAGATCAGGAAAGCGTCGATGCGCGTGCTCAAGTAATTCCAGACCACTAAGCCCAGGCATGCGGATATCGCTGATAATCAGCGCTGGTGCACTGTGGCTCTGTGCAATCGCATCGAGCGCTTCTAAAGCGTTGCTAAAGGCACGGGTTTTATAGCCCCAGTCTTGTAGGCTGTCTTCGATAATAAAGCGAATCGCATCGTCATCATCAATGACCCAAATACGCTCACTCATCTGAGACCTCCAAAGGTAAAATCACCGAAAGACACGTTTTTCCTGGCTCGCTGTCGAGCTCCAGGCAGCCATGATGTTGGTGCACGATATGTTGCACAATCGCGAGTCCTAAGCCGCTCCCTTGGTTAAAGTGGCTGATCATTGGCTGAAAAATGGCGGTATGAAGTGACTCAGGAATGCCGCAGCCTTGATCATGGACACGGATGGCCACCGCATGGCGGTGACGTCGTTCGCCAATCGTGTATTGGTGCACGATTTCTGTACCAAGATAAATATTGCCGTCGTAATCGCTCGCTTTAGCCGCGTTACTGAGCAGGTTGAGTATCACTTGATGGATTTGACCAGCATCAATGGCAATTTCCGGGATGCTCGGGTCGTAGTGCCTGCTGATATGGATATTTTGGTGTTCGCTGGCGCTGCTAAACCCTGCAATCGCGTCTTCAATCACCCGATGAATGTTCTCTGGACGTGTTTCTGTTTTGCCCTCAGCAGACATCGTTTTCAGCAGGGCGTTTAGCCGGTCAGTTTGGGTAATGATAATGTCAATATAACGCTGATTATCAGGATCAATTCGTTCACGAACGCGCTGCGCTGCGCCTTTTATGCCGGCTAAAGGATTACGGATTTCATGAGCAAGATTACGTAGCAGCAGTTGGTTATGCTCGGCCTGCATTTGTAGCGTTCGGCTGCGGATGATGCCATCAGCGCGGGCAAACAGGTGCAGCTCAATCAAAAACTGTTGTTCGTCGATTTGGCGCAAGGCAATATCTGCGCGGTGGCGCTTGTGTTGGGTAGGGAAAACCAATCTTGTGTTGCGTTCGATGACGCTTTGGTGCTGGTGGCGGGCGAATTCAAGCAGTGATGGCCAGCCTTCAGGATGTTTGATGTGTTCGCTTAATGATTGATGTCTGGTATGGGAAATGCTGCTACCAATCAGATCTTCGGCACTGGCGTTCAAATCAAGCACACGGGTTTGGTCATCGACAACGATGAGGGCAACATGTAGATGGTCGCTAAAGGACATCGCTGATTCCCGTGGCTAAGAAAGAAGGGCAGGCCCCGCGCTGTGTGGCGGGGCGTGCGGTGATCGCTGTTTAACAGCTGTAGTAGAGTTCGAATTCCAGTGGGTGTACTTGCAAGCGCATTTTTTCCACTTCTTCGCGTTTGAGCGCGATGTAACCAGCAAGCAGGTCTTCGCTAAAGACATCACCGGCTTTCAAGAAGTCACAATCAGCTTCCAAAGCATCAAGGGCTTGTTCAAGAGAAAACGCAACCTGTGGGATGTTATCGGCTTCTTCCGGTGGAAGATCATACAAATCTTTATCCATCGCCTCGCCTGGATGAATCTTGTTCTTGATCCCGTCTAGGCCAGCCATCAACAACGCAGCAAAAGCGAGGTATGGGTTAGCGGTAGAATCCGGGAAGCGTACTTCAATACGGCGTCCTTTCGGATTGAAAATATAAGGAACACGAATCGAGGCCGAACGGTTACGAGCAGAATACGCGAGCATCACTGGCGCTTCAAAGTGTGGCACGAGGCGCTTGTAGCTGTTAATAGATGGGTTGGTAAACGCGTTCAAAGCGCGAGCGTGTTTGATGACCCCACCGATATAATACAACGCAGTTTCAGAAAGACCGCCGTAGCCATCGCCGCTAAACAGGTTGTTGCCGTCTTTAGCGAGCGACATATGCACGTGCATCCCTGAGCCGTTATCGCCAACCAATGGCTTAGGCATAAAGGTCGCGGTTTTGCCGTAAACGTCAGCGACGTTATGAATAACGTATTTTAACTGCTGAACTTCATCAGCTTTACGGGTGAGGGTGTTAAATTTGACCCCAATTTCACACTGACCTGCTGTGGCGACTTCGTGGTGGTGTACTTCAACGGTTTGCCCAACCTCTTCAAGCACCAAACACATATCCGCACGGATGTCGTTCAGTGAATCTACAGGCGCAACTGGGAAATAACCGCCTTTAAGTCCTGGACGGTGGCCACGGTTTGTGCCGTCAAAATCGGCGTCGCTATTCCAAAAGCCTTCTTCGGAAAGAATTTCTACACTGGTTTTATTGATGCTGGTTTTGTATTTAACCCCATCAAAGATAAAGAATTCATTTTCAGGACCAAACAATGCCGTATCAGCGATGCCGGTAGATTGTAAATACGCTTCAGCGCGTTTGGCGAGTGAGCGAGGGTCGCGCACATAGCCTTGCAAGGTGTCTGGTTCGATGATGTCACAGGTGATAACCAGCGTTTTGTGTTCGCTGAACGGGTCAACAAAGGCGGTTTCAGGATCTGGCATGAGAATCATGTCCGATTCGTTAATGCCTTTCCAGCCAGCGATAGACGAGCCGTCAAACATTTTGCCTTCTTCAAAAAAGTCCTCATCGACATCTTTAGCGAGGATCGACACATGCTGTTCTTTACCTTTAGTGTCGGTAAAGCGCATATCGACAAAACGAATTTCTTCTTCCTCGATGCGTTTGATGATGTTGTCAGGGGTCATGGGTGCTCCTTGGGTTGCAATGTCAGTAAAACGGTTCAGCCTATGGCTGCGCCTTGCCCTTTATTAGCAGCAAATGTGCCAAAATATAATGGCTTGAAAAAGCAATGGTTTTATTGTGGTGGATTGATCAACCGCACCAAAATAATACAGCTTGCATCATATATCGCACCAATATAGTGCGTCAATAGGCGAGTGTGCCCGCGCTGATCGCTTTTTGGCCGGCAATTTGCACCACAACATGACCAGGTCGCACCAAATGATTACGACCCAAGGCGTAGACAATGCCGTCAGTCGTTGCTGTCAGCGGCGTTGGTGTAGCGTTAGGATCATCAAGATCAATCAGATTAGCGACCACATCGCCTTGGCAAACCCGTGCACCAGCAGCTACCTTAAAATCCAACAAGCCACTATGGGGGGCTAAAATGCGTCCAACGCCAGCGAGCGGCGTGCCAACTTTTGTGTTGTTATCTGCAAGCGTAGGGCCATCGACAATACCGATGTGTTGTAAAAAGCGCATCACACCTTCAGCGTCTTGTTGTGCTAGCGTTTCTGATACATCACGTTCGCCACGCAGTTCTAAGGTAGTTGAAAAACAGGCGTAGGGCAGCTTGAGGTCCAATGCGCGCTCAAGACGCCACCAAGGACTGGCTGACGCCTCATCAAAGGCAATCACACCAGGGTCGTCTTCAAGTAGCAATACATCAAGGTTGAGGCTTTGTGCGAGCGCCTCACCGGTCTCTTGATGGCGCTCATTGGTAAAGGCGTGTGCGCAAGCAGCAGCATCACAGTGCACATCAATCACCACATCAGCGTCATAGCTAAGCAGCTGTAAGGTTTTGCGCAGGTGTTCGCTTTCAAGCTGCGGTTGCCAGGCATCGAGTGCTTGTTTAAAAGCACTGCGGATGGTTTGTGTTTGCGCGGCAGTATCTTGTGCGGCAAGGGCGTCACGATCAAGGTAGGGCAGGGCAGCTTCGCCAAGGTTGAGATAACCACGGTTAAAATTACCGCTGTAGTCAAAATCAAAACGTCCGAGCTGGTAGCCACCAAGAAACTGGCGCATACCGATGGGGTTAGCATACGGCACAATCACGATTTCGCCGCGAATGGTTGCCTGTTCAAGCTGGGCGTGGAGATGGTGCAGCATCAACAATCCCGGCCATTCATCGGCGTGTAATGCAGCCTGAATATACACTTTCTGCCCGCCTTCTTTACCATAACGCCAGGTAGTAAGGCGGGTATAGCTACCGGGTGAGGCCGATGGTAGGTCGATGGTCTCTTGCCACATGGTACGTGCTCCTATGATTGCGGTACAATACGCGCTTTATTGTACGCGATTAACAAGGAATTAAGGAATATGACCACAACTCGATTTGCGCCAAGTCCAACGGGGGATTTACATATTGGTGGGGTGCGCACGGCGTTGTATTGCTGGCTGCACGCGCGTCAGCATCAAGGGACGTTTCGTCTGCGTATCGAAGACACCGATCAAACCCGCTCAACCCAATCCTCAACCCAGGTTATTCTTGATGGTTTGTCTTGGCTGGGTTTAGAGCATGATGGTGAGGTCGTCTATCAAAGCCAACGCTTTGCCCATTATGACGGAATTATCGAGCAAATGCTTGCTGATGGCTTGGCCTATTATTGCTGGTGTACGCCAGAAGAGTTAGACGCGATGCGCGAGGCGCAGAAAGCGCGCGGTGAAAAGCCGCGTTATAACGGTAAATACCGCAACGGTGGCGAACCAGTGCCTGGTGTGGATCCTGTGGTGCGTTTTAAGAATCCACAAGAAGGTAGTGTGGTGTTTGACGATAAAGTGCGCGGGCGGATCAGCATCAGCAATAGCGAGATGGATGATTTTATTATTCGACGTAGCGATGGCTCGCCAACGTATAATTTCTGTGTGGTGGTTGATGATGCTGAGCAAGAGATTAGCTTGGTGATTCGTGGCGATGACCACATCAATAATACCCCGCGACAAATCAACCTATACCATGCGCTCGGCTATCGTGTGCCGGAGTTTGCCCATGTACCGATGATTCTTGGCGATGATGGTAAACGCCTATCGAAACGCCACGGGGCAACCAATGTGCTGGATTATCGCAACGAAGGCTATTTACCAGAAGCGGTGCTCAATTATTTGCTGCGTCTGGGGTGGTCGCATGGTGACCAAGAGATTTTTAGCCGTGAAGAGATGCTGCAGTATTTTGATATTGCTAACGTGCACAGTGCAGCCGCCGCGTTTAATACCGAAAAACTGCGCTGGTTGAACCAACATTATCTTAAGAGCCATACGGCTGAAAACCTCATTCAACCCCTGCAAGCGCACTTAAAAGCTGCAGATATCGCTTTGGATGAAGCAACGATACTGGCTGCTATTCCACATTATCAAGAGCGGGCGAAGACGCTCAAAGAAATGGCAGAGAATATGCGCTGGCTTGGGCAGGCCCCGAGTGAATACCCAGAAAAAGCCGCACAAAAAGCGTTTAAGGGCGAAGCAACGGCTAACTTGCTTAATGATTTAGCTGAGCGCTTACAGGCACTTGCAAACTATGATGAAGCGAGCATTCATGGGGCGATTGAAGCGTGTGTTACGGATAATGAAGTGGGCTTCGGTAAAGTCGGTCAGCCGGCGAGACTGGCGGTCACAGGCGGCGCACCATCGCCAGATTTGGCGGTAACGCTGTGTTTGCCTGGGCGTGATAGCGTGGTTAAGCGGTTGCAGCAGGCTGTTGATTACATCAATGAAAACAAAGGCTAAATCAAATAACGTTTTTTTTTCACAATAAATGTTTGACCTTGGGCGCATTTTTGCTAAAATGCGCGCCTCGCACACAGCGACGGGGCTATAGCTCAGCTGGGAGAGCGCCTGCATGGCATGCAGGAGGTCAGCGGTTCGATCCCGCTTAGCTCCACCAAGAGGTTATACTGCGTCCCCTTCGTCTAGCGGTTAGGACATCGCCCTTTCACGGCGGTAACAGGGGTTCGAATCCCCTAGGGGACGCCATTTATCCTCGCTGTGTGATGATCGACGACTTTCTCTAAGTCCCCATCGTCTAGAGGCCTAGGACATCGCCCTTTCACGGCGGTAACAGGGGTTCGAATCCCCTTGGGGACGCCATTTTTTCATCGGCGTGACTGAGTTGCTTTATCACTGATCATTCGATAAGGCTTCTTCTCTAATGCCTGACTAACTATCTCGTCAGTTGCTCACGATAACTTAATTTTTGGTTAGCTTGTTCTTTACTTATCGCATTACAAAACAGTATCATGCATTTTTATTTCAGGATGAGTGCGATGCGTTATTTACTGTGTTTGTGTTTAGCGATGGCTTCTGTGGCCCAAGCGGAACAGTGGTTTTCAAAAAATGCTTTCCCGAATTTATTGGAATCTAGCGGCTGGCAAAATGGCGATTTTCGTCTGCGCACCAGTATCTATAGCGTTCATTACGATCCGAAACCTGAGCACAATAACCATCAGCGCTTGATTAGCGTCGATTATGTACGCACCGATGATTGGTTTGTTGGCGCGGCCTTGTTTGATAATTCCTTTGGTCAGCCCTCGCAATACGTTTATCTCGGTAAAGATTGGTGGTTTATCGATGAAGGTGATTGGCGGTTGCGAGGCAGCTTGTCAGCCGGTTTTTTGCATGGTTATAAAGATGAATATAAAGATAAAATTCCTTTTAATAACCTCGGGGTAGCACCAGCTATCTTACCTGCTCTTGGGCTCACTTATCGTCAAAGCGTGTTTGTTGAAGTACAATTCTTTGCTGCTGCCGGCGCAATGGCGACGGTAGGTTATCGTTTTTAAGGAATAACATGCGCCCAATTCATAAATCCCATAAGCTGGAAAACGTTTGCTATGACATTCGTGGTCCAGTGCTCGATGAGGCGAATCGCCTCGAACGTCAAGGTTATAACATCCTCAAGCTTAATATCGGCAACCCTGCGCCATTTGGTTTTGACGCGCCCGATGAAATGCGTGAGGACTTGATTGCCAACCTGTATAAGGCTCAAGGCTATAGTGAGTCGAAAGGTGTTTTTGCCGCGCGTAAGGCAATCATGCACGAAACCCAACGCTTAGGTATCCCACAGGTTAGTGTGGACGATATTATCATCGGTAATGGGGTATCAGAGCTGATTGTTATGGTAATGCAGGCGCTGCTTAATAGCGGTGATGAGGTCTTGGTGCCGATGCCGGACTATCCTCTATGGACGGCAGCTGCGCATCTAGGCGGTGGTCGTGCGGTGCACTATTACTGCGATGAAGGTAATGGTTGGCAGCCTGATATCGATGATATTCGTGCAAAAATTAACGATAGCACTAAAGCGATTGTTCTGATTAATCCGAATAATCCCACCGGTGCAGTCTATAGCGAAGCGATCTTACGCGAGTTAGTAGCGCTCGCTGAACAACATGGCCTGGTGATCTTTTCTGACGAAATCTACGACAAGATTGTCTACGATGGCGCCAAGCATATTCCCACGGCAACCTTGGTTGAAGACACGCTATGTGTGACCTTTAATGGACTATCAAAGAACTACCGTGCTGCTGGGTTTCGCGCCGGCTGGATGATTTTAAGCGGCAATAAAGCACCAGCACGTGGTTTTATCCAAGGGCTGGAGATGTTGTCGTCAATGCGCCTGTGCGCCAATGTGCCGGCGCAATACGCAATCCAGACTGCATTGGGTGGTTATCAAAGCATTAATGATCTGGTGGCTCCTGGTGGCAGGCTATACGAGCAGCGCTGTGTGGCACAAACACTGATTGGTGAGATTGATGGGTTAAGCACGGTACCGGCGCAGGGTGCGATTTATCATTTTGTCAAAATTGATACGGACAAATTCAATATCCGTAGCGATGAGCAATTTATTTTGGATTTGTTGCGTGAAAAGCATATGTTATTAGTCCATGGCCGGGCATTTAACTGGCCAGAGCCGGATCATTTCCGTTTGGTGTTTTTACCGCATCAATCTGATTTGCGCATGGCGCTGGGACGATTGGCAGATTTTCTACAAAATTATCAGCAAAAATAATCAGCTGAATAAAAAAAGAGGTTTTCTGTAGGCTTTGGCTTGACGATAACCTCGGGGGCGGCTACAATGCGCGCCTCTTACGAGATTCCCGGATAGCTCAGTCGGTAGAGCAAGTGACTGTTAATCACTGGGTCGGCGGTTCGAGCCCGTCTCCGGGAGCCAATTCCAAAAAAGCTGCTTTTATAGCAGCTTTTTTTTTGCCTAAAATTTCATCATAGAATGAACAGCGCGATCAGAAACTAAAAACAATTTGTGCTGTTCCATAGTTTGGATAGCCAATAGCATACGGGATAATAGTGACCCAGTGGCTTCTTCACGTGATTTTTTATCAATCTTATTTCTTACTACTTAAGGAAGAAGGGGGTGAGATTTACTATTTAATTGTTCGATTAAAAGTGGGGGAGGATACTACTTTAAAGCTTGATAAATTTCTTCGGATATGAAAGAAACATCGTCATTATATATTCCCATCTCGTATAAGCGTCTAAACCCAGAATTCAAATTCTTTTTTAAAACTGCCACATTAGGATCTCTAATGTTTAGTATATTTTTTACTTTTTTAAACTCAGAAATGTCATAAATTGACAGTTTGTTCAAACAATTATCTAGATTATTAATCAGGTAAATGATTTTGTCTATATTCTCGCTTTTCATATTCTTACCTACTAATTTGCTCTGGAAAAGCCACTTTAAACTCATTATATGAATATAATTTACCAGTTTTGGGTGTCTTTAATGCGCTATTCGTTTGTATGTTTGTGTCTTAATGTGCACGCTTTCGTCAAGGTGAAGTCGGGTATAGGCACCAGCCTATCATCAATACTTTCGCTGTCCATGATACGGATATTTTTATAAGCAAAGTCTAAGTGCAAAATCCGCAGTGTGAGTAACTCTTGTAAGCACGACAGGTATACGCTCTCGTTGTTTTTTCTGAGTGCTCGGATGTTTGCATCTTTCATGGATATGCCGAGTACGTCATTGTACAAAAACATAATGGCGTTAAATGCTTGGTTTTGTGTGGTTGCTGCCATGTTTTGTTTGTTCTTCAATAAAGTAAGGAGTAGCTATGGAAGATAAAATTTATGAAATAATTAAAAGTTGGGCAGGTATTCCAACTTGGCATACAACTCACCCTTTGGATCAAGAACGTTTTTCAATCGCCATGCATAATCTGGTTTCTGATTTGGGCGCAAATGTTGATATCGAAGCTTTCCAAAATGCCTTGCGTAGGCATGCTGAAAGTCATGTGGATATTTTAGGGGCACCTGACCATTGGGATGAGTTAATTCTAAAGTTCACAATTAAGGTTGAAACAATTTTCACCTATGAATTAGCAAGGTAAAAATATAACAAGCACCTCAACCAATGGATGTAAAATAGCAAGTTAGTCGGGCGTTAGAAATCAAAAAATAGGAGAAGTAATATGAATAAAACTATATCGATAGCAATAATCTCTGCTGTTGTAGCTATATCAGGTTGTGCGCCCCAGGGGTATTCAGGCAAAGGAGGAATGACACAATATTCTATTACATCTGAAGCATATGAATATCATTACAAAAATGGCTTTACAGGGGTAGACGCTATGGGTTGGGATGCTAATTTGCAGTATGTGTGGTCAAGAGCTGGTGCAGCCATTACTTGTGGTATTAAATTTGACAAAAAGCTAGTTCTTTCACAGATGACCAAAATGTATGGGCAAAGCGATTTTATACATGAACTAAATGGTGTTGATTTTCATCATTTGCAAAGCAAGAAAGCTGAGGGCTTTTGTACCCCTTCAAGAATTAATGAAATTAAAGATGTTATGCCTAAATTCGAGAAAGGCGATTTTCCTAAATATTTCTAACAAGGCCAACGACAATCGCCCAGCAAAAATCTGCTGGGCTGGATTCGCTAACGCTCGCCTGTGTTGGCAGCGTTAGCTGCTAATTTAACTCGTCATACATAAGCGAGGAACCCTTTGGATTACAGCGCTACTATTTGATATATCTAACCATTAAAAAGCTCTTCCTGCCATATTTTAAAATCTTCGAGATCATAAAAATATTCGTCATCACTCACCATTAAATCTACTGCGCCTAGATTTTGTATAATTTCCCAAGCTGTTTTATTGGTAACTCTAACAAAGTCATCATCAATAATTGAAATAGCCCAAGCGGAAATAGATTCACGTGACTCTTTCCTATCTATAAGCATCTGTATTATTTCATTAATATATTCTGAAGATGGTAAACAAGCCATGCAATCATCTCCTCTCAGTATGGTTTCTGTTTGCTTCTTTCATGGATATGCCGAGTATGTCATTGTACAAAAACATAATGGCGTTAAGCGCTTGATTTTGTGTGGTTGCTGCCATGCTTTGCTTGGCTAAACTTGTCAGAAAAGCTTCTATTTCTGGTTTGCCCATGTCTTTGGGATGCTTCTTGTTATGAAAAAGTACATAATGATAAATCCAATGTGCATAGGTTTTTTCTGTGTTGATGCTATAGTGTTTGACACGTATTTTATCTTTGACTTGTTCAAAGAGTTTTTTGCCATATATACTTTATTACACCAATATTTTGTGGTAAGCCTTAACTTTTATACTCTTATATCACATAAACGATATATAAAAATTTTTATTCTGCTTGTTTAGATATAATATTTATTTGATATAAAATACTATTGGTGTATATAATAAATTGTGAGCTCCTCAGATCGAATACCAAATTAACTTAGGAAGTATTTTGAAAGTTGAAAAACTAAACAAAAAGGAACTTGATGAATATTGCACATCATTGGGTATCGATATCAAGAAGAAGAAAAAGTCAGAGCTTATTGATGCTGTATATGCTCATGAAAGAGAAATAATTAATCAAGCAATCGCCAATGACGATTGCTTGGCTCTACTCAAAGAAAAGATATGCAAGCTTGCAGACGAATATGCTGGAAACTTAAAAAGTAAAATTGTTGCACGAAAAGAAGAAATGAAAGGCGATGACAACTCTCATTACCTTATATACCGAGTTTTAGGAATTCCTCATGATGAAGGTGTTTTGATTGATGAATATCAGAATACAGGTCGTTTTCTCTATAAGTATGCTGGGTCTTTCCTGGAAGAGGCAGCAACTTTATGTATGTTCTTCTCAAACAGTCAGGGTGGTAAGACACTGGTTGAAAACACCATTGGAACCAAGCCAAAGACATTCGAAATAGACTTCCTCAATGGGAATGATGCGGTCGAATTGAAGTGGCGAGATGCAACAACTGATGGAGATCACATCACTAAAGAGCATACCAGAGTTAAAGCGATTAAATCTCATGGTTATAAGCCAGTTCGGGTGATGTTTTACTATCCTCAAAGAGAGCAGGCAATTAAAATTCAGGAAACACTAAAAACCATCTACGCAGGAGTAGATGGTGAGTACTATGCAGGTGATGAAGCTTGGGATTACTTAAAAGCTGTTAGTGGGTACGACCTAAAAGCAATTTTGGTTGAAATTGCAAATAAACGAGACCAAGAAGTAACTAATGATTAATACAATTCTCAACGGTGACTGCTTAGATGAAATGAGATCTATAGAGGAAAGCTCTATAGATCTCATTTATCTTGACCCACCGTTTTTTACAGAAAGAAAACATACCTTAATGAATCGTGAGCGAACCAAAGAGTTTAGTTTCGACGATAGCTGGGGAAGCGACAAGGGCTATGCTGAGTTTTTAAAAGAGCGCATTGAAATAATGCACTCCTTGCTAAAAGATACAGGTTCAATATTTGTGCATTGCGATAAGAGCGGTGAGCATATAGTTCGAGCTATTTTAGATCAGGTCTTTGGGGTAACCAACTTCCAGTCAGAAATTATTTGGACATACAAAAGATGGTCAAACTCGAAAAAAGGTCTTTTGCCAAGCCATCAAAATATCTATTTTTACTCGAAAACAAAAAACTTTAAGTTTAATACGATTTATACATCCTACTCAGAAACAACCAATATCGATCAGATTCTTCAACGACGCACTAGGGATGAGCATAACAAATCTGTTTATGACAAAGATAGTTTTGGGAACGTCAAGAATGGCGATAAGAAAAAAGGAGTTCCACTGAATGATGTTTGGGATATTCCTTATTTGAACCCGAAAGCAAAAGAGAGAGTCGGTTATCCAACTCAAAAGCCATTATTGCTTTTACAGCAAATTATCAAATTAGTTACTGAGGATGGCGATCTTGTTTTAGATCCCTTTTGTGGGAGTGGAACTACCTGTGTTGCGTCAAAACTCTTAAATCGAAACTATATAGGTATAGATGAGTCAATCGATGCTGTCGAGCTCAGCAATGAGCGCTTAGAAAACCCGATAAAAACTGAGTCCAACCTCTTAAAAAAGGGTAGAAATTCATATGTTAATGCTGACTCTTCTGCTTTAAATCTTTTGAAGGGAATTGAATTTAACGCAGTTCAGAGAAATAAAGGAATAGATGCAATTCTCGTAGAGCAATACGAGAACTCTCCTATTTTGGTGCGAGTCCAAAAGCCTAACGAAACTTTAGAAGAGGCTGCCTCTTTACTATCAAAAGCTATGAAAACTAAGAAATCAAAACGTTCTATCTTGATTAAAACGTCATTAAACGAAGATCTATTCGAAACTGACATAGATATAAAAGGTCTGGAAGTTATTCTTTCACCAGCCCTACAGATAGCAGGTATCGTAAAAAAGAGCTAACAAGTCAAAGCACTCGGACGCAGCAAAGCTGCGCCGGTGTTTGAGGTGTTATGAGTGTACAAGATAGAAATGAAGGAAGAGTAGATACCAATACCTGTGCCAGCATGGTAGCCGCATAATTAAATGCAAAAGGACAAAAAAAGTGAACCATTTACAGAGTCTAAGGCTCTTAAAATTTAAGATAATGCTACCTGCATCATAACGCCTGCCAGTGTTGCTGCTACTATGGCCAAATCAAGAGATTACGCAGATATTGATCCAGGATATGTGTGATAACTATAGCAAGAGCTTAGGATTGAACTTCATAAATAAATTGCGTTTATTGTCACTCATTGCTCCCCATATTGGATAGCAATGATAATCTGCCATTAGTTTGATTTTGGTGCTTCCTGAAGGATTTGTTCCTGCAATAAATCCATTATTCCCTGCTGTTACTATTCTTCAATCCAATCTTGCGCACATTTCACCGCTTTATGCCAATAGTGTAGAAGTTGGTTCGTCTCTTGTTGGGGCATTGCTGGTATAAAAGTTTGATCCATTTGCCATTGGGCGCTGATCTCTTCGATGCTGTCCCAGAAACCAACCGCTAAGCCCGCGAGATACGCAGCACCTAAAGCGGTGGTTTCGAGGTTTTTTGGCCGTATCGTGTCACAACCTAAAATATCAGCCTGAAACTGCATTAATAAATCGCTGGCGGTTGCGCCACCATCAACACGCAGGGCAACGCTTTTTTTGTTTGCATCGGCTTCCATCGCTTTGATCACGTCATAAACTTGGTAGGCAATGCCTTCAAGCGTAGCGCGCGCGAGATGTCCGTCGGTTGTCCCACGCGTAATGCCGATAATTGTGCCACGCGCATATTGATCCCAATACGGCGCACCTAAGCCGGTTAACGCGGGCACAAAGTAGACACCACCATTATCTTCCACTGTTTTTGCCAAGCTGTTAATCCCTTCAGCGGTGCGCACAATCCGTGCACCATCGCGTAGCCATTGTACGGCAGCACCGCCAACAAATACGCTCCCTTCAAGCGCATAGTTGGTTTGGCCATTAATTTTCCACGCTACAGTGGTCAGGAGATTGTTTTTGGAATAAACCGCTTCATGGCCGGTGTTCATCAGCATAAAACAGCCGGTGCCGTAGGTGGTTTTAACCATGCCGGGTTCAATACACATTTGACCAAAGAGGGCGGCTTGTTGATCGCCAGCTATGCCGGCAATCGGGATGTTGCTAGGCAATAAGCGGGTGGAGGTTTGACCATAAACCTCGCTACTTTCTTTGACCTCAGGTAGCATATTGCGAGGGATATCGAATAAGGCCAGTAAATCGTCATCCCAATCAAGTGTGTGGATATTAAACAGTAGGGTGCGGCTAGCATTCGTTACATCGGTAATAAAAACCTTACCTTGGGTGAGCTTCCATACCAGCCATGTATCAACCGTACCAAAACATAATTGCCCTGCACTCGCTTTGTCACGCGCCCCTGGCACATTATCGAGCAGCCATTTAAGCTTGGTGCCGGAAAAATACGCATCAAGCACTAACCCTGTTTTTTCTTTAATTGTTGACCCATAGCCTTGCTCTTTTAAGCTGTCGCAATAGCTGGCGGTGCGACGGTCTTGCCAAACAATCGCATTGTGAATGGGTTCACCGGTTTCTTTATCCCAAACAATCGTGGTCTCGCGCTGGTTTGTGATGCCAAGGGCGGCAATTTCCTCACCGTTAATCCCTGCCTTAGCGAGCGCTTCTGCAGCAACGGCAATTTGTGACGACCAGATTTCATTCGCGTCGTGTTCCACCCAACCCGGTTTGGGGAAAATTTGTTCGAAGGGCCTTTGTGCCATCTGAATCATCTCGCCACGATGATTAAACACAATCGCTCGCGAAGACGTGGTGCCTTGATCAAGGGCGAGTATCATTTTTTGATTCATAGTGATTACCCAGTGCTTGTGTGTTTATCATCAGCCAATAAATAGCCTTGGGCTAAGGTAATAAATTCGCTGGTTTGTTGCTCAATCCACTGCGCGTTATGGCCAAGCTCATCAGCCATAACAGTCGCCACTTTATGTGCACAGGCGATAGCGGCACGGGCATCTAAAAACAATAACCGCAAACGTCTTGCCAGCACATCTTCCACCGTCATCGCCATTTCTTCGCGCACCGCCCAGATCACTTGCGCTATTAAATAAGGATAGTCTGCGTGGATGCGTTGTGCGTAAGGTGGGTGCTCTTCTGCGAGCGCATGAATCGCTGCTTTATCGCTGCCGTAGATGGCTAACACACTATCATCGTGGTTTTGCGTATTACCATGGATTGAGAGATGTTCTGTTTGACAGGGTTTGTTGTCTAACGCGGTTACTTTGATTGCTTGGTTAATCGTATCTTCAGCCATTTTTCGGTAAGTGGTCCATTTGCCGCCAGCAATCGTTACCAAGCCACTCTTGGATACCCAGACTTTATGACTACGCGAGACTTCCTTGGTGCTTTTACTTTTATCTTTGGGTGCGGCAAGCGGACGCAGACCAGCAAATACCGATAGGACGTCGTCTTTGCTAGGCTTTTTGCTCAGGTATTGCCCCATATTGCTCAGAATAAAATCAACTTCTTCGGCTAAAGGCTTTGGCTCCCACTGCGCTTTGTCAACCAGAGTATCGGTTGTGCCCACCACAATTTTATCGTGCCAAGGGATGGCAAATAATACACGGCCATCGCTGGTTTTGGGGATCATCAGTGCATCTTCACCCGGTAGAAATGCGCGATCAAAAACTAAATGAATCCCTTGGCTGGGTACAACATAATCACGGCTGTTTGGTTGATCCATCGCGATAATGGAGTTGGTGAATACCCCTGTGGCGTTAATCACCGCTTGGCTGGTCAGCTCATAGCTATGACCAGCAATTTGGTCTTCGGCAACCACGCCGTTAACACGACCTTGTGCGTCGTAACGCAAATTGACTACCTTCATATAATTCAGCGCACAACCATCGTGCTCAACAATGCTTTGTGCTAAATTCACCGCTAGGCGGGCATCATCAAACTGACCATCATGATAGACAATACTGCTATAGAGCTTATTTGGGTTGAGGGTCGGGAGCTTTTGCAGCGTGTTGTTCTTATTTATGCGCTGGGTTTTACCTAGGCGCCATTTGCGCGCCATCCAATCGTAAATGGTGAGGCCGATTTGGTAATAATAGCCTTCCCACCAACGATAGTTGGGAATCACAAAGCTCTGATTATTCACCAAATGTGCGGCGTTTTTTGCCAGTAGTCCGCGTTCACGGAGTGCTTCAAACACTAAATCGATTTGTCCTTGCGCTAAGTAACGTACGCCGCCATGAACCAGCTTGGTACTGCGGCTTGAGGTGGCTTTGGCGAAATCATGGGATTCTAAGAGTAGCGTTTTAAATCCACGGGTGGTCGCATCAAGCGCCGCGCCCAGTCCACTAGCGCCACCACCTATCACAATCACATCCCAGTGTCGTTCGCGATTGACTCGCTCGAGCATTGCTTGTCTATTCATGTTGTATCAATATTTAAGGCTGATGACTAAGCACCTTAGTCAAAGCGGTGTATAAAAAGCAAGTACGATTTTGACCTGTATTGCGATCATGGGTTGTGATAGTGCTATGATAGGGCGCATATAGAACAACGACGTGCTGCTGAATGTGTCACTGCTGACTGGGTTGTCGATCGTTCGTTGATTCTTGATGATGAATATTTGAGCCAGGCGCTGTTTGATGACTGTCTTGTTGATAATCGTTTTATCCTTATTGATTATTGCCACCGTGGTGCCGCTTTTGCGTTTAGGGCATTGGACGGTACGCGGATTTGATTTTCCTCGGGTGCAGATTAGTGTCGCGCTGATGGTCGCTATATTCGTTGCGCTATGGTTTGTTGATGAACGCACGTGGTTGCTCAATAGTCTGTTGGTACTTGCACTGGTGGCTTTAGCGTATCAAATCAGCTGGATTGTGCCGTATTTGCCGTTTTGGCGGCGAGAAGTGGCAAAGGCTAAGCAGGATAAGCCCGAACAAACGCTCTCTCTGTTAAGCAGTAATGTATTAACGCCAAATCGTGATAGTGGCAAGCTGTTAGCGCTCATCGATCAATATCAGCCGGATATTGTCCTGACCCTTGAAAGCGATGATTGGTGGGGCGAACAATTAAGCGTCATCCACGATAGCTATCCGTATCGCATTGCTCAGCCGCTCGATAACCTTTATGGTATGCACCTTTACTCGCGCTTACCGCTCAAAGAAGGCGAGATTCGCTTTCGTGTTGAGGATGACATTCCCTCGATTGTTGCTTATGCTGAGTTGCCTAGTGGCGATCGCCTACGCTTGTATTGTTTACATCCAGCGCCGCCGAGTCCGACGGAAAATCCCTGTTCGGATGAGCGTGATGCGGAATTGATCCTGGTTGGCGAGGAAGTAAAATCACGTGATGAACCTGCGTTAGTCTTTGGCGATTTGAACGATGTCGCTTGGGCGGCGTCAACGCGTTTGTTTAAACGCATCAGTGGGCTGCTGGATCCTCGCATTGGTCGTGGCCAATTCAGCACATTTCATGCATCAGTGCCGCTAATGCGCTGGCCGCTGGATCATATTTTCCTCAGTGATGATTTTTATCTTTGTGACATAAGACGCTTACCGAATATTGGTTCTGACCATTTTCCGATTTATGTCCGTGTGCAGTATCACCCGCAAGCAGAAAATGAGAATGTGATTGGTCAGTCGGATGCGCAAGACAAAGCGCGCGCCGAAGAAGTCAAAGAGCAAGTCGATGATGCCGATATCACCCATCGAGTCCATCATACATAATCCCTTTGCAAGTCTTGATGAGGCGCTAGCAGCGCTCAGTGGGGAGAAACAGCCGGAGTATACCTTTCAGCGGGTTGGTGGAGGGTGTATTCATGACAGTGCGATCTGTCGCCTGAAGAATGGACAATGCTATTTTGTGAAACGCAATCATCCGCGTGAATACGATAACTTCTTTCAAGAGGCCCAAGGGCTGGCCGCACTGGCGCAAAGCAAGTACATAGCGGTTGCTGAACCGCTCGCCATAGGCCGCGATAACACGCAAGCTTTTTTGATTTTGACTGAGATTACTCGTGGTCAAGCTAATGAGCAGACTTGGTTTGACTTTGGTGAGCAGTTAGCGCGAATGCATCAATCAACCACTGCGGCACAATTTGGTTGGCATGAGGATAATACAATCGGTGCAAACCAACAGCGCAATGCTTGGTGTGATGATTGGGTGAGCTTTTTTGCGGAAATGCGCCTAAAGCCACAATTGCAGCAAGCGCAAAGCTATCTCTCATCGCGTCTAATGAATGACATCGAATCGATTATTGAAACCCTCGATCGGCTGTTACAGCCTCCCGCGCGACCGCAGCTCATCCATGGTGATTTGTGGTCGGGTAATGTGATGATTAATGCACAAGGCGAAGGGGTGTTAATTGATCCAGCGGTCTATTATGGTCATGGTGAAGCAGATATCGCGATGACACAATTATTTGGCGGGTTTCCTGAGGTGTTTTATCAAGGCTATCAACAGATTCAGAGCATTGCGCCAGGATTTGGCCTGCGTGCACGTATTTATAATTTATACCACCTGCTCAATCACTTAAATATTTTTGGTGGAGGCTATCTATCATCGGTCACGGATCAAGTCGCGGCGATTAATGAGGCGATCAGGTGAGGCGTGAAAGCCACTGAGTTATTTTGATAGGATCATCTGGAAATGGAGGCTGGGGTCGGAATCGAACCGGCGTCCACGGATTTGCAATCCGCTGCATAACCACTCTGCCACCCAGCCGTTTTCGGTCTGGACAAAAAAAGCTCCGATGAGGAGCTTTTCGGAAATTGGAGCGGGAAACGAGATTCGAACTCGCGACCCCAACCTTGGCAAGGTTGTGCTCTACCACTGAGCTATTCCCGCTTGGTGAGGTGCGTATTATAGATTCTTTTTCACACGGGTCAACTCTTTTACGGACTTTTTTTACTAAACGATGTTTTTGCTGCAATTATGGTTGTTTTATTGGCCGCTATTCGTCGTCGTGTTGCGGTTCATCGTTATCAAGGCGTTCATCAGGTACAGGCTCCCAAGCGTGATCGTGCTCCACCGTCAGTTTGCGGTTAAAACGGTCGTTGCGCATAACTTTCTCAAGTGTGGCATGCAATTCACGGCTGTGGCTGATGTATTGCTCACCAGGCTTGTGTTTGATGTCTTTGTGTGGGTTTTCCTGCCAGGTGGCATAAAGCTCTTCAAGCATGCGTTCATCGTAGGTTTTAAAAATGCGTGCTTGTCGATAGGCGGTGTAGGGGTGATAACCCAACTCAATCAGCGCTTTTTCGCCCAATTCTAACGCTGAGCTAACCTGCTCGCGCTGGAAATAATCGACTTTTTGATCGATGAGATGGTAGGCGTGAACGCGGTCAAAAGCACGAACAATAATCTTTAAGTGCGGAAAAAATTTGCGTGCCACAGTAATCAGCAGATCAATCTGTTCACGATCCTTAAGCCCGATAATCAACAGCTTTGCCTCGTCCGCACCGGCTGCTTTGAGCAGATCATGGCGCGTCACATCGCCATAAAAGACCTTTTGCCCAAAACGCTTAACTAAGTCGATGACTTCTGGATTATTGTCGATAATCGTGCATTGGTGTCCATTTGCGTTAAGTAAGCGAGCAATGATTTGGTTAAAGCGTCCGTAACCGGCGACAATCACCTGATTATGCTCATCGACCGTTTCAGGTTCACGCGTCATCGGCTGGCTTTCTAGGCGCTTAGAGCGCTCGATAAATTCAAGCAACAGCATCATCAGCGGCGTAAGGAGCATTGAGACAATCACTACCAAAACCAATAAATCGGTGAGTGCTTGATCGAGCACATAATTATCAGCAGCGAAGGTAAACAGGACAAAGGCGAATTCGCCGCCTTGTGCTAACACCGAAGAAAACAGCAGGCGCTGTGACTGGGTATGACGAAACGCTTTGGCAAGAAAATACAAGATAACCCATTTAACGCCGATTAACGCAAAGACTAAGGTGGCGATAACAAATGGCGAATCCATAAACAGGTTGAAATCGAGGCTTGCCCCGACCGAGATAAAGAAGAGTCCGAGTAAGATACTTTTAAACGGCTCGATACTCAGCTCAACTTCGTGGCGGTATTCACTCTCAGCAAGCATGACGCCGGCGATAAAGGTCCCCAAGGCGGCAGAAAGGCCAACAGCTTCCATCAACAGCGCGACAGCAATCACAAAGAATAAGACGGTCGCGGTGAAGATGTCGCGGATATCCATTTTGGCAATCCAGCGAAAGATTGAGGCTGAAAGGAGTCGTCCGAGGACAATGACTGCCGAAATGGCGATGATAATCAGCAAGAACTGCACAGTGTTTGGCTGCTGCGACATCCAATAAACCAGCGGGCCTTTGTCTGTGAAGTCTTTCCCGCCATTAAGTGGCCCACTCATGGCTAGAAATGGCATCACCGCCAAAATAGGGATAACTGCGATATCCTGGAATAACAACACGGAAAACACAGAGCGTCCAGCGCGCCCGTTTAACAGGCCTTTTTCGCTCAGGGTTTGGATGACAATCGCGGTGGAAGAAAGCCCTAAGACCATACCGATGACCAACGCAGAACGCCAAGGCTGACCAAAAAGCATCGCAATCGCGGCAATGGCTAAGGCCGATAGCAACATCTGCAGGCCGCCGAGGCCCATAATTGAAGTACGCATGCGCCATAAAAATGACGGCTTAATCTCGAGACCGATGATGAAGAGCATCATCACGACGCCAAATTCAGAAAAATGCAGTAATGTTTGTTGATCACCTGTGCCAAGTAATCCCAACAAGAATGGGCCAATCACCACACCAGCGAGTAAATAGCCTAAGACAGAACCGAGCTTAAAGAGTTTTGCCAGCGGTACAACGACGATCGAAGCGAGCAGGATGACGGCAAATTTGAACAGCATCTCATTCATCACTTGCTCCTTTTTGCTCAAACAGCTTGCTGTTCACATTCACCGCATCCCGCCAGTTATCGTAATATTGCTCAACTTGAGCCAGGCTGTCGAGATAGAAACGGTAATTGCGGGTGTGTAAGTTAAACGCATCATCGTCGATACGGTGACTATCATGAATGACAAACGGCGGGATATAGCGCATTTCGCAAATCTTCGCCATGCTCTCAATCGGCAATAAGTAATCACGCACCGCAAAACGATAGCCTTGTCCGCGCTGATAGATATAGTCGCGGCCACCGGTGGAGGTAACCACACCAAAGACTTTATCTTTTAAGGCACGCTCGCCTTCGCCAAAAGCAAACCCGTATTCGAGCACCACATCCTGCCAATGCTTGATAATTGCTGGTGAAGAAAACCAATACAGCGGAAACTGCATCAAAATGACGTCGTGTTTGCGTAATAAGTCCTGTTCGTGCAGTACATCAATAAATTCATCGGGGTAGCGCGCATAAAGATCATGCAAGGTGACATGCTCACACTCCTGTGCGACTTTTTTCCAGCGCGCATGCACGCGCGAGACGTGTAGGGCGGGGTGGGCGAAGAGGCATAGGATGTTGTTCATTTTGAGGCTCGTGAATCATCATCGCTGCGTAAATAACGCCGTAAAACGACAAACTGCGCGATTAAAAAGATGAGCGTGAGCCCGATTAAGCCCCAAAACTTAAAGCCAACCCAGAAATCATGTGAGAAGTTAAACACCACCCAGGCGTTGATCGCACCTTCGATCAGAAAAAAAGCGACCCACGCTAAATTTAAGCGCGTCCATAAATGCTCGGGCATGTGAAAGGCGCTGTGCAGCATTTTTTTGGTTAAATTGCCCTTACCGATCCACTGGCTGCCAAGAAATACCGCTGCGATCACCACATTTAAAATCGTCGGTTTTAATTGCACAAAATGCGGGTTGTGGAAGATCAAGGTAATCGCGCCCAAGACAAGAATGACGAGTGCGGTTAGCCACAGGCGTTTTTCAATCGGTTTGCTGCGGGCTTTAAGCCAAGCAATTTGCGCCACAATGGCAACCATTAAAGCGACGGTGGCAATATACATCGCTTCTTCGCCATAACCGACCAATCGTGAGATGACATAGGCGCCTATAAACGCGACGACTGGCAAAAAATCCTGCATATTGAATTAATCCTTAATCTAAATGGTGGGTGGTGGCTTGTGTGCTGATAAGCGTCTGTCTGGTTTAAGAAAGCTGAAACCCTTTGATTTCTTTATTCTAACGACTTTCATTATTCAAGCAAAGCGGTTATCATAGCCGTCCCCAGTAAATCGTTCCAACAACGTGGCGAGAACGTAAGAAAGTGACAAAGGTAAGAAAAGCATAAATTTCTTGCCCTTTTTTGTTGTTTTCGGTATAGTTGCCCGCCTTAATTTTCGTGTTCGGAGAGACAGACATGTCTAAAACTTTCACCGCCACGCCCAGTACTATTACACAAGACTGGTACGTGGTTGATGCCGAAGGAAAACCCTCGGTCGCTTGGCCAGCGAAGTGGCTAAACGTTTACGCGGCAAACATAAGCCGGAGTACACACCAAATATTGACACCGGTGATTACATCATCGTGGTTAATGCTGAGAAAATTGCTGTGACCGGTAAAAAACGTACCGACAAAATGTATTACCGCCACACTGGTTATATCGGCAACTTAAAAAGCGCAAACTTCAATGAAATGCAGGCGAAGAACCCTGCGAAAATCATTGAGCTTGCGGTTAAAGGCATGTTGCCACGTGGACCATTGGGTCGCGCACAGCTTAAAAAGCTAAAAATCTTTGCTGGCAGCGAACATCCGCACAGCGCGCAACAACCTATCGCACTTGAGATTTAAGGACCGATTATGACAGAACAATACTACGCAACCGGACGCCGTAAAACCTCATCAGCGCGTGTATTCTTGCGCCGTGGTAGCGGTAACATCATCGTTAACCAAAAACCATTAGATGAGTATTTTGGTCGCGAAACCGCACGTATGGTCGTGCGTCAACCACTCGAAACTGTTGATATGTTAGAAAACTTTGATTTCTACATCACTGTTGAAGGCGGTGGTAACTCAGGTCAAGCAGGCGCGATTCGCCACGGTATCGCCCGTGCGCTGCGTGCTTACAACGAAGATCTACGTGGTCCATTACGTAAAGCAGGCTTCCTGACTCGTGATGCGCGTAAAGTTGAGCGTAAAAAAGTCGGCTTGCACAAAGCCCGTCGCGCAACTCAGTTCTCGAAGCGTTAATTTTTCGCCTCGCCGAACACAAAAGCCGGTCATGCACCGGCTTTTTGTTTATCTGAAGCAACGATATTGCGATGAAACAGTTAGTCCTCGTTTTTGGTGAACCGCTTGAACACATGCCGAAGGATTTATATATCCCACCGGATGCGCTGCGTGTGTTGCTTGAGGCATTTGAAGGACCACTGGATTTACTGCTGTATCTAATTCGTAAACACAATATTGATATCCTGGATATTCCCGTTGCGCTGGTTACCGAGCAATATTTAGTGTATGTGAGCGCGATGAAGGCGCAACAAATCGAAACCGTGGCGGAATACCTGTTGATGGCAGCAACGCTGACCGAGATTAAGGCGCGCATGATGCTGCCGATGCCACCAGTCAGTGAAGAAGATGCGGTTGAGGATGATCCTCGTGCCGATCTCGCCGCACAGCTACTCGCCTATGCCGCTAATGCAAACGCTGCTGAAGCGCTTGCTGCTTGTCCACGTGTTGGTGATGGTACGCTGTTGAGCGATCATAGTGCGCCTGTGCTTATTGAGCATCGTATCGCGCCACCAGCCGATAGAGCGTTGTTACTTTCGGGATTGTCTCGCCTGCGTCAGCGACAAAATAACCGTCGCGCACACGATGTGGTCGAAGAGCAATGGTCGCTGCCCGCGCGGATGGATGCAATGAACGCTGCGCTAACTAGCGACCCAGGCTGGCATAGCCTGAGCAGTTTTTATACCCAGGAAGAAGGGCGTGGTGGGCAAGCTGTATCACTAATGGCGATGTTAGAGCTCGATAAACGCCAAGCCATCCAATGGCAGCAAGAAGTACTGTTTGCCCCGGTAGCATTACGTGCTCGGGTGGGTGCTTCATGAGTCTGCCTTTAGCACAACGCATTGAAGCGCTACTGTTTACCCGTGATGAACCATTAAGTGAAAAAACGCTTGCTGACGCACTCGCTGCGGATCTGTCAGTGATTCGTGGCGTACTAGAAGCGCTTGAGTCGCGTTACAGTGATAGCGCTATGGAACTTAAATTGGTTAAGGGCGGCTGGCGATTACAGCTACGTGAGGCCTATTTTCCTGATGCTGCGGCGCTAGCGGAGGTGCAACCAGTGCGCTATTCGCGGGCTTTTTGGGAGACGCTTGCTTATATTGCTTACCACCAGCCGGTCACGCGCGCAGAAATTGATGCGGTACGTGGCGTGACCACCAGTAGCGGGGTCTATCGTCAGTTATTTGATGCGCAGTGGGTACACGTGGTCGGGCAAAAAGAAGTGCCGGGTCGCCCGGATCTGTTGGCAACCACCACGCAATTCTTACAAGATTTCTCGCTACAATCGGCTGATGATTTACCCCAACCGACAGAATAAATCATCCTGCTACAAGCTGAAGCTAAGTACCGACGATCAGTGGCCAAAGAAGAATTAAAATGGCAGCTGCGACAACCCACAGCAATGAGGACAGCCCAAGCGTCCAAATAAGCGATAGGCGGGTCGAGAGGAACAAAACACCCAGCAAATACACCGCATAAGGGATGAGGGCGAATAGGCCAAATAGTGCGGTGGTCCGTAAATCGAGCGGCCCACGTTGACTGCCGACCAGATAATGGCTGATCAGGGCAAAGGTGGGAAAGAGCGGAACCAGGCCGGCAAGATAGAACCAACGGCTTTGGCTAAAGAGCTGAATAACCACCACAGCCAGAGCGCCAAGAAGCGCTTTTAACGCTAAGCTCACCAGGAATCTCCAAAATAACTTTGTGGGTCAAACGCGCTGATCAGACGCGGATAAAAAGCCACCATTGAGGTAATGAATACGCCATTGACAAATCCCTCAGGATAAACAGCGACAAAGCTGAACATGAGGTATTTATGCCAGAGCGTTTGCCAGTCATATACACCAAGGGCGAGCATCAACAGCGCTGATGACCATAGTGCCGCAGCTAAAGCAAAACAACCACCAAAGAAGCCGGCACCAAGGGTGAAAATAAAGGGGTTATGTGGTAGGAACCGGTGTAATAAATGTGCCAGTCCATAGCTGATGGCAACCGGGGCTAAAACCTGACACAGGCCATTAATACCTAGGGCAACCAAAGGTTCATAGCCAAGTATCACCAACAAACATTGTGCGACCATGCCAGCAAGTAGCGCTAATCGCCAGCCCATGAGTAGCGTGGTTGCGGTGAGCCCTAATAAATGAATACTCAATCCCGGTTTAACACCAACCCGCATCATCGCAAGCAGCGTTAGTGCGAGGCACACGGTGAAGAAAATATGGATGGTGTAAGGATGTTCGCGTAATACTGACCAGCGCACGCTAAATGCAGCATACACCGTTATCCCCAGCCAAATGGTGAGTAAAGTGTAGAGCAGCGGTGTGCTTATCAACGAAGGATCAATATTCATATCTTGCGCAGTCGAAAAGTTTCCGTTGATTATAACGATGCCCTATGGTGATTGCGAGCCATTACGATGAAAGTGTCATGGCTGGCTCACGATCATCGATTGACTGTGTGCATTCATTATCCTGTCAAACGATTCAAGCTGGGTTTCTTGCCTGAACTGTTTGATGATGTTTCTATATACTATGGGCATGAAATATTGGCTCACCTTAGTGTTCATTTTGCTTATGACTGCCGCGCACGCAGTCACCATCACCTTGTACGTTGGTGACGGTAAAGTTGCCGGTAGTACATTGCAAGACGCGAAGTTGGTGTTAGAGAGCGATAACTGGCGCGATTGGCGGCTAACTGGCGGGCTTGATCAGCTGAGGCGCGCGAATGAAACGCTCAAGGGTATTACCCTTGAAGGGGCAGGGAGCTACGATAAGTCAAACCTACAGGTTGATGAGTTGTCTTTACGTGCCACCTGGCGTGAGTCAATCCTCCAGTTATCAACCGATGCGTTTGAGATTGTCCATTTGCTCGATGGAACGAGCCCTTGGCCAGAGGATTTGGTGCTGCATATTCGTGGCAAAGGTGAGTCTTTAGATATAACCGGCGAATATGCAGGTAACAACGCGGATGCAGATCTTCGTGCGCGCTTACCGGCCGCGTGGGTCAATGATTGGCTGGCAGCGGCTGGGCTTGAGTTCCCACCAATAAACGGGACGTTAGTACCTGATGTTCAGTTAACGCGTCGCGCCGGGCAGTGGCGTGTTTGGGGGGAAATTGGCGTGCGTGCATTGAGTGCAAGCTCACAAGATGGTTTGTATGGTGTTGAAAAGGTAACCACAACACTTTATATCGACGGCCGCAGTAAACAGGATACTTTTTCAGGAACACTGCGCGCGCGATTTACCCAGGGTGAAATGCTAATCAACCCTTTGTACTTTAATTTCTCTGACGCACTGCTGGCGATTGATGGCCGATGGCAATGGGCTGATAATCGGCTCGAGCTTGAAGACGTGCGCCTAGATCATAGTGGCTTACAGGCAGAGTTTTCTTTAGCTTATGATCTGGATGAGAAAGCGCTCACTGAGCTGCGGGTTAAACGCGCCAATGGGGATGCGGCTGCGTTATTTAGCCGTTATATACAACCGTTTGTCAGCGATTCATTATTAGCTGAGGCAACGGCAGAAGGGTCGTTTTTTGTCTCGCTCGATTGGCGGCGTGGCAAGCTGCAGAGCTTATCAGCGCTACTCAATCAAGTTTCGTTAGTTGATGGGCAAGATCGATTCGCGCTAAAGGGATTAGATGGGCAATTAGGCAAAGACGCGCGCGCGATGCCTTCATCGCTGCGCATAGCGAGTGGGCACTGGCGCGGCGTTCCGGTGGGGAGCTCAGAGTTAAATGTGCTCTGGGATGACGAAGGTTGGCATTTATTGCGTCCCTGGCGTGTGCCGATTATGGATGGTGCGTTGGTGGTGGAAGACTTGCAACCTGCCGGCTTAGAAGAGTACCGTTTGCGTGCAAAGATTGAACCGATCGATGTTGAAGCATTATCAAAATATCTGGGTTGGCCACATTTTCGTGGCGATATTTCCGGATCCTTTAATGACGTGCGCTTGAGTGCGCGAAATCTCTATCTACAAGAACCGGTGTATATTAATATTTTTGATGGTTTGCTTTCGCTCAACGATTTACAAATCGCTGAAATCGGCTCACCACAGCCGCTGATGTATTTTGATATGGATGTAGAGCGTATTGATTTACAACGCTTAACCCGCGCGTTTGACGTGGGTGAAATTCGTGGTCGTTTGAGTGGGTATATTGGTGATGTTGTGTTGGTTGATTGGCGCCCGATTGGCTTTGAAGCCTCGTTGGAGACGCCGCTGGATGATCCGGGTGAGCGTAAAGTCAGCCACGAAGCGGTACAATACCTGTCACAAGCCGGTGGTGGTGCGGCGATGGTTTCTAAATTTGTTGAGGTGCTTAATCAATTCCCTTATGAAAAATTAGGCATACACGCCATTTTAGATAACGGGGTGTTGTTCATTGAAGGGGTCGAGAACCGTGACGATGGCGGTTTTTATTTGGTTAAAGGACGCGCTTTGCCGCACCTTAATATCATCGGCTATGGCAATGAAGTGGGCTGGGAAGATCTGCTGGCGCGCTTAAAAGCGGCTGCAAACTCAGAAGGCGCTGTAGTGCAGTAGGGTTAACGAAAAAATACCTCAATTTCTTCGTGTTGTGCCATAGTGTCTTGGTAGCCGAGCTCGATAAGTTTGCGGGTGAACGGTTGATAAAATAATAAATAACTCAGCAGGCCGTGGCTTTGTTTGCCACCGGTTAAGCGAATCAAATAGCGCAGTACCAAAGGTGCATCTTTTAAATAGTCCTGTGCCAGTGCGGTAAAATCACAGCTGGGCTGGATACGTAGCGTTTCTATGCGACGTAGGGGGAGATCGGGACGCAAATCCAATAATTGATTGATGTGTTCGGCGCGCTCGATGTCGCTGTCAAGCGCGTCAATAAACAGGGTGTCGAGTAAAAATTCGGTAAGTAAACCTGGCTGAGGGTATTCATTTAGGGTGCGGCCGCGGGCGGTTGGATGGCGAAGACCAATCGTGAGAATGCGATCAGCACCAAGGTGTAAGGGGGTCGATAGCGGGGCAAACTGGCGAATCGCACCATCGCCAAAATAGGACTCATTCAGGCGCACCGCCGGAAAAACAAAAGGAATCGCCGCTGAGGCCATCAAATGATTGAGGGTAATGGTCTGGGCGATGCCGCAGCGTTTGGCGCGTTGCCAGTTGTCGATGGGTTGTTGGCTTTGGAAAAAACTGGTTGATTTGCCGCTTGCGTAGTCGGTGGCGGTAATACTAAAAGCTTTGATATGCCCAGCATCAAGGTTTTTTTTAATTTTACTGAAATCAATGTGTCTGGCCATCAAAAGCTTGAGTGGACGGTTATTGAGCAGTGCTTTGGGGGCGATATTTTCATGTGCGCCAAAAATAAGCGCACCTAAAAAGCGCAGGTTGGTTTGCAGTAACTGACCAAAGTGGGTGTGAAAGACTTGCTCTGGAGTAAAATTCGCCCACACAAATTCTAGATGCTCGGTGGCAAGCGCCATACTGTCCGCGTCCATTGCCAACGCAGCGGCGTTAAAGGCGCCAGCGGATGTGCCGCAAATGAGCTCAAAGGGGGAGCGCTCAGAGCCAAGGATTTCATCAATCGCTTTTAAGACCCCAACTTGATACGCGCCGCGTGCACCCCCGCCCGATAGATACAGTGCTTTGTTTGCCATGGTGGTTTTTAATAGAGATGTCAGGCTAGTATAAAGGAATCAATAAGCGCAATGAACCGCGATATTTTTACACTATTGGTAGGCAATCAGGCAATAGATCGTTATAATATGCGCCCTTTTTTTATCATGAGTGTGCCCTGTGAGCATGAATAACGACGTTTCTAAAATCCGCAACATCGCCATTGTGGCGCACGTTGACCACGGTAAAACCACCTTGGTTGACCAGTTGTTTCGCCAATCCGATACCTTGGCCGAACGCGCGGAAGTCTATGAACGCATGATGGACTCTATGGATCTTGAGCGCGAACGCGGCATCACAATCATGGCAAAAAATACCGCGATTCGTTGGCAGGATTACCAAATTAATATTGTCGATACCCCGGGACACGCCGATTTCGGTGGTGAAGTGGAACGCGTGTTGTCGATGGTTGATTGTGTATTGCTGTTGGTTGACGCGATGGATGGCCCGATGCCGCAAACCCGTTTTGTGACGCAAAAAGCGTTTGATTTGGGTTTGAAGCCGATTGTGGTGATCAACAAAATCGACCGTCCAGGTGCGCGCGCTGATTGGGTGCTCGATGAAACCTTTGATCTGTTTGATCGCTTGGGTGCAACCGATGAGCAGCTTGATTTCCCAATCATTTATGCTTCCGGATTAAACGGTTATGCCGGCGATAACGCAGACATTCGTGAAGGCGATATGACGCCATTATTTGAGGCGATTGTTGAGCATGTGAACCCACCACAAGTTGATCGCGAAAAACCGTTTCGCATGCAGGTTTCTTCACTCGATTACTCCAGTTATACCGGAGTTATCGGGGTAGGGCGTATTGAGCGTGGTTCGATTAAAACCAACACACCGGTGAAAGTGGTTGGTCGTGAAGGCGATACGCGCAACGCTCGTGTGCTGCAGATTTTTAAGTTTCTCGGTTTGGAGAAGGTGGAAGTCGATAGCGCCGCAGCAGGCGATATCATTTCCTTTACCGGGATTGATCCGCTCTATATTTCCGATACGCTGTGTGACCCGAATCATGTTGAAGCGTTACCAAGCTTGAGTGTTGATGAGCCGACGATGAGTATGACCTTCCAGGTCAATACCTCACCATTTGCTGGCCGTGAAGGGAAATTCGTTACCAGCCGACAAATCAAAGAGCGCCTTGACCGTGAGTTGATTCATAACGTGGCGTTGCGCGTGCAAGACATGGATGATCCGGATAAGTTTAAAGTCTCCGGTCGTGGTGAGCTGCATTTATCGATTTTGATTGAAACGATGCGTCGTGAGGGCTACGAGCTTGGGGTGTCACGTCCGGAAGTTATTTTCAAAGAAGTCGATGGCGAAGTGCACGAACCTTATGAATTTGTGGTGCTTGATATCGATGAAGTCCACCAAGGTGGGGTCATGGAGCGCATGGGTGAGCGTAAAGCTGAGCTGAAAAATATGGTGCCCGATGGTAAGGGGCGTATGCGCTTGGAATACATTATCCCGACGCGTGGTTTGATTGGTTTTCAAACCGAGTTCATGACGCTAACTTCTGGTTCAGGGCTGAAATTCCAAACCTTTGACCACTACGCGCCGAAAAAACAAGGCTTAGGGAAAACGCGCCATAATGGGGTGTTGATTGCGATGGCAGAAGGTAAGGCACTGGCGTATGCACTGTATAACTTGCAAGACCGCGGCCGCTTGTTTCTTGGTCATGGCGAGGAAGTCTATGAAGGGATGGTGATCGGTATCCATAGTCGTGATAACGATCTCACCGTTAATCCATTGAAGGCCAAGCAGCTGACCAATATGCGTGCAGCCGGTAGTGATGAGAACTTAATCCTCACGCCACCGATTCGCAACACGCTCGAACAAGCGTTGGAATTCATCGACGATGATGAATTGGTTGAAGTGACCCCGAAATCAATCCGCATCCGTAAAAAATTCCTCAAAGAGCACGAACGTAAGCGCGCGAATAAATAACTGATACAAGGTGTTAGTCGCGTATTGTTTTGTGAAATACAGTGCGCGGCTTAGCCTGTGTTGCGTGGTTTTAGGTAGGCAAAATATAGTCATTTTGCTATGATGCAGGGTTTTCTTCGGTTCATTGGGTATTATCGTGAGCGATTCTTCTTTGTCGACGCTCGAGCAAGCGCTGGCGCAAACATTACAGGAAGCATTACAGGCTTTAGAATCAGCAGAAACGCTAGAGCAGCTGGATTCGGTTAAAAATCAATATTTATCAAAAAAAGGCGTTTTTGCGCAGCATATGCAGATGCTCGGTAAAGCCGATCCTGCAGAGCGCCCGCTGTTTGGTAAAGTGATCAACGATGCCAAGACTGAGCTACAACAGGCGTTGACTGCGCGACAAACAGCCCTACAAGAAGCGGCAATGGCGGCGCAATTGGCAGCAGAAAAAATCGATGTCACCTTACCAGGAAGACAAAGCGCACTCGGTGGCTTGCATCCGGTGACGCTCACCCGCCGTCGCATTGAAGACTGGTTTGACCGTTTAGGCTTTGCGGTGAAAGAAGGGCCAGAAATCGAAGATGATTTTCATAATTTTGAAGCGTTGAATATCCCTGCGCACCATCCGGCGCGCGCGATGCAAGATACCTTTTATTTTGACGCACAAACTGTGCTGCGTACCCATACTTCAAATGTGCAGATTCGCACCTTGGAAAATGAGGCACTGCCGTTACGTTTTATCGCGCCAGGACGGGTGTATCGCAGCGACTCAGACCTAACCCACACGCCGATGTTTCATCAGGTCGAAGGGATGGTGATTGATGAACACACCACCTTTGCCGATTTAAAAGGCGCACTGATTCACTTTCTACGCGCGTTTTTTGAGCGTGATGATTTGGCGGTACGTTTTCGTCCGTCGTTTTTCCCGTTTACCGAACCTTCTGCTGAAGTCGATATTGGTTTTGCTAACGCCGATGGCGTGGTTGATCAGTGGTTGGAAGTGCTCGGTTGTGGCATGGTGCATCCCAATGTGCTCGCGAACGTCGGCATCGATGCATCGCGCTATCAAGGCTATGCCTTTGGCATGGGAATCGAACGCTTGGCGATGTTGCGCTATGGTGTGAACGATCTGCGCATGTTTTTTGATAACGACGTACGCTTTCTACGTCAATTTGCTGAAACGCGTTAGGAGAGCAGTATGCGATTAAGTATCGATTGGTTGGCCGAATACGGCATTAGCTGTGACGCAGAAACTTTAGCACACCGCTTAACTATGGCAGGTTTAGAGGTTGATGAGGTTATTGCTGCCGCACCAGCCTTTAATAAGATTGTTATTGGTGAAGTGCGTTCGCTTGAAGCGCATCCCGATGCCGATAAATTGCGCGTGGCGCAGGTTGATGTTGGCGAAGAAGAACTGTTACAAATTGTTTGCGGCGCGCCAAATGTTGCCGAAGGGGCAAAAGTGCCAACTGCACTTATTGGTGCCAATTTGCCTGGTGATTTTAAAATTAAAAAATCCAAACTGCGCGGTGTGGCCTCTCATGGCATGCTTTGTTCAGCACGGGAGTTGGGTATCAGTGAAGACCACAGCGGCTTGATGATTTTGCCGGCTGATGCACCCGTTGGTGAGGATATTCGTGACTATTTACGCCTTAATGACACAATCTTAGATATTGATTTAACCCCCAACCGCGCCGATGGATTTTCGATGCGTGGCTTGGCGCGTGAGGCGGCAGTGCTGCTTGAGCAAGAAGCGGATTTAACCTTGGCACAACTCGTTGATGGGGTAAATCCGGCGAGTATTAGTGTGCACAATGAAGTACCACAGGCGTGCCCTGTCTATCTTGCCCGTCAAATTAAAGGCATTGATCTAACGGTTGAAACGCCACTGTGGCTACAAGAACGCCTACGCCGCTTGGGTGTTCGCCCACATGATCCGGTGGTTGATGTAACAAATTATGTCATGATGAGCCTTGGTGCGCCGATGCATGCGTTTGATGCGGCGAAAATCGACGGTAATATTGTGGTGCGTTTTGCCAAAGCAGGCGAGACACTTGAATTACTTAACGAGCAGCGCGCTGAATTGGCAGACGATGTGTTGCTGATTGCTGATGAGCAAAAACCGTTGGCGGTTGCTGGCGTTATGGGTGGGGCTAATAGTGCCTGCTCAGAGACAACCCGCGATATCGTTTTAGAAGCCGCATGGTTTGATCCGCTGGTGATTGCCGGTAAAGCGCGCCGCTTTGCGCTTGCCAGCGACAGTGCGCAGCGTTTTGAGCGCGGGGTTGATTATACAATTCAGCAAGCGGCGATGGCGCTAGCGACGCAGTTGATTAGCGAGATTTGCGGTGGTGAGGTGTATGAGGTAGTTACTGATCAGCACGCTGAGCACTTACCGCAACGAGAAAAAATTGCTCTGCGCCGTGAGGCGATTGGCAAACGCATCGGTCGCAGCTATGACGACGCGCAAGTTGTTGATATTTTACGGCGCTTAGGTTGTCAGGTGGCCGACGTTCAGTTCGGTTGGTCGGTTACGCCACCGACGTGGCGCTTTGATTTGGCGATTGAAGAAGATTTGATCGAAGAAGTGGTGCGTGTTAATGGATATGATCAAGTTGAAGCAGTTGTGCCAGTGCTCGATTATCGTCCGCGTGAAGCACAGAATAACTTAAGCTCGCATACTGAAAAATTGCTGCGTGCTGGTTTTTATGAAGCGATCACCTATAGCTTTATTGATCAAGACAGTCATCAGGCATTTTTCCCCGATGCACCGATTATCCCACTGCAGAACCCAATCAGCGCCACGCTTGCTGAAATGCGCTTGAGCCTATTGCCGGGGCTGGTTAATGCTTTAGCGTATAACCGCAACCGCCAGCAGCAAGACCTGCGTTTGTTTGAAACCGGTAAAGTCTTTATCCCGCAAGGCGAAAAAGCGGTTGATTGTGTGCAGGAAACCCGCGTTGCTGGGGTGATGAGTGGTCGTGAGGCCCCTGAGCAGTGGTCGGTTGAGCCGCGCGCGATTGATTTTTATGATGTTAAGGCGGTGGTTGAAAACTTGCTCGATGGACGTGGCGACTATCAGCCTACTAAGCAGCATTATTTGCACCCGGGTAAAGGGGCAGATGTGTTTATTGATGGACAGTATGTGGGCTGTATTGGTGCATTGCACCCAGCGCTCCGCCGCAGCCTAGGGATTAAAGGCAGCGATATTTGGGTATTTGAGCTTAATACGGCAGCACTGATAGATCCAGAGGTAAGCCGTTTCCAGGCATTGAATAAATACCCATCGGTACGTCGCGATTTAGCGTTAGTGCTTGATCAATCAGTTGCTGCGGCAGCTATTGCAAAAGTGGTGAATGATTCAGTGGGTGAATTACTCGCCGACCAGTTCTTTTTTGACCAATATGAAGGCGAAAGACTGGGCGAAAATAAGAAAAGTTTAGCACTGGCTATTGTCCTACAAGATAAGGATAAAACCTTGCAAGATGAAGAAGTTGAGCGTATCATTGCCAACCTTGTTGCGCAATTCAAGCGCTCGTTTAACGCAGAATTAAGGTAAGTAGAATGACACTAACAAAAGCGGATATCGTTGAATCCATTATCATGCAAATTGGCGTTGAGCGCCCTGAGGCAAAACAGATCGTTGATGATTTGTTTGAAGAAATCCGTATTTGCCTCGCTGAAGGGGAAGCAGTGAAGTTATCAGGGTTTGGTAACTTCGAACTACGCGAGAAAAATCAGCGTCCTGGACGCAACCCGAAAACCGGTGAAGAAATTCCTATTACCGCGCGTCACGTGGTGAGCTTTAAAGCAGGGCAAAAACTCAAAGTACGTGTGGCTGAGAGTAAACCACGCGCTTAAGGGTTCGCACTCGCTTCATACGGCATGACGCCACAGCTTGGGCATCCATGCAAAATTGCTTAGCGATTTCGTGTGGATGCCCAATGTATTATAATCAACCCCCAAAGCACCATTGGGCTGGATTGCGAGGCTATCACCCTCTCGATCCATCGATTGATCAGTTTAGAATTTCGGAGAATGAATGTATGGCAGGCCACAGTAAATGGGCAAATATTAAACATAAAAAAGCCAAAGAGGATGCGAAACGCGGCAAAGTATTTACCCGCTTGATTCGTGAGCTCACGGTCGCTGCACGTGCCGGCGGTTCAGACCCCGACAGCAATCCACGTTTGCGCTTGGCGATCACCAAAGCCCAAGCCGAAAATATGCCTAAAGACACCATGGATCGCGCAGTGAAGCGTGGTGCCGGTGAGCTTGATGGGCAGCAAATGGAAGAAATCCGCTACGAAGGTTATGGTCCGGGCGGTGTGGCGATCATGGTTGATTGCTTGAGCGATAACCGCAACCGTACGGTGGGCGAAGTGCGTCATGCTTTTAGTAAGGCGGGCGGAAATTTAGGTACGTCTGGTTCGGTGGCGTTTCAGTTTGAAGAACGTGGTGTGCTGTTTTTCGCTGACGTTGCTGATGAAGAACTGATCCTTGAAGCGGCCCTTGAAGGGGGTGCTGATGATGTGGTGTTCGATGAAGGCAGCGCAGAAGTGTTAACCACCCCCGAGGCTTATGCTGAGACTTATGAAACTCTGGTTGCTGCAGGATTTGAGCCGGATGATAGCGAAGTGACGATGCGTGCGGAGAATTTATCGCCAGTTTCCGCTGAAGACGCGGAGAAAGTGTTGCGTTTGATCGATCGTCTTGAAGAATTAGATGATACGCAAAATGTGTATACCAACGCTGATTTTCCTGAGGATTTTAACGCCTAACGATGAACAACACACGCCGCATTCTTGGTATTGACCCGGGTTCGCAAATTACCGGTTATGGGATTGTTGATCTGTGTGGTAATACCGTGCGCTATATCGATAGCGGCTGTGTGCGCTTGGCCAAAGAAGAGATGCCGGTGCGTTTGATGATGATCCATCAAGCGATCGGTGAATTGGTGGCGCAATACCAGCCGCAGGAATTTGCCATTGAGTCGATTTTTGTGCATAAAAACCCCAATTCCGCACTCAAGCTCGGGCAAGCACGTGGGGTGGCGATTTGTGCGGCGGTGTTGGCTGAGTTACCGGTGAGCGAATATGCGGCAAAAAGCATCAAGCAGGCGGTGGTCGGACAGGGTGGCGCGGATAAATTGCAGGTGCAACATATGGTGAAAATCTTGCTTAACTGTAGTGGGGCGATTCAAAGCGATGCCGCAGATGCTTTAGCGGTTGCACTGACGCATGCCCATCATTTACAAACCCAACATCGACGGCAACGTGGTGGTGTTAGTAGCGCTTGGGAGGGCTGATGATAGGTTATTTACGGGGTCAGGTGTTGGTCAAACAAGGCAATACCTTGATTGTTGAAACCGGCGGTGTCGGCTATGAAGTGAGTGTGCCAGTGTCTGTGATTGAACAAGTCAGTCAGGGCTCAGAAAGTGCGCTGTTTATTCACCATAATGTGCGTGAAGACGGACATTACCTGTTTGGATTTATTGATTTAGCGCAAAGACAGCTGTTTCGTGAGCTGATCCGTGTGAGCGGAATTGGCCCGAAAATGGCGCTGCTGATTTTGTCTGGCTTTAGTGTGGACAGCTTCGTGCGTCTGGTACGTGAACAAAACAGCGCGGCGTTAGTCAAATTACCCGGTGTGGGCAAAAAAACCGCTGAACGCTTGTTGATCGAGCTGCACGATCGGGTCGGTAAAACCTTTGCTGGCGTGGGTGAGGATACAAGTGTTGATCAACCAGGCCATGATGCGGCGGTTGAAACCGAAGAAGCGCTGGTCGCACTCGGCTACAAACCAGCAGCAGCAGCGAAAATGGTCGATCAAGCGCGTCGTGCTTTAGGTGATGGTGTGCACAGTACCGACCAACTGCTGCGTGAGGTGTTGAAATCGCATGTGCCACGAGGACTATGATGATTGAATCGGATAGATTGATTGCTGGTGAAGGACAAGGTCAGGAAGAGCAAGCGATTGAGCGCGCGGTGCGGCCGAAAAAACTCGCCGATTATGTGGGCCAAGATGACCTGAAAGCGCAGATGTCGATTTTTATCGAAGCGGCATTAGCCCGTCACGATGCGCTCGATCATGTGTTGTTATTTGGCCCGCCCGGTTTGGGAAAAACGACGCTTGCTGGCATTATTGCGGCTGAGCTCGGCGTTAGCCTGCGCCAAACCTCAGGGCCAGTGCTTGACAAGGCCGGTGATCTAGCGGCGATTCTCACCAATCTAGAACCGCACGATGTGCTCTTTATTGATGAAATTCACCGTCTTTCGCCAGCGGTTGAAGAAGTGCTCTATCCGGCGATGGAAGACTATCAAATTGATATCTTGATTGGTGAAGGGCCGGCCGCACGTTCGGTTAAACTCGATTTACCACCATTTACCTTGGTCGGTGCGACCACACGCAGTGGTTTGCTCACCGCACCATTACGTGACCGTTTTGGGATTACACAGAACCTCAAGTTCTACCACCCCGATGAACTGACCCGTATTGTATTGCGCGCTGCCTCACTGCTTGGGGTCAATATGGAAGAAGCCGGTGCGGCTGAAATCGGTAAGCGCTCTCGTGGCACGCCACGGATTGCTAATCGTCTTTTGCGTCGGGTGCGCGATTATGCCGAAGTGCGTGGGCAAGGTGTGGTTAGTAAAACGATGGCTGATGAAGCGTTAGCGTTGTTGGCGATTGACGCGCTGGGTTTTGATGAACTTGACCGTCGGTTACTTGAGCGGATTGTCCATCATTTTGCTGGTGGCCCGGTTGGTTTAGATACGCTATCAGCGAGCGTTGGTGAAGAGCGCGGTACGCTAGAAGATGTGGTCGAGCCGTATCTTATCCAACATGGTTTTATTCAACGGACACCACGAGGCCGTGTGGCAACCGAGCGGGCATATACCCATTTAGGTGTCGAGATACCAGAATAATATTCTTTGATTTCTAGACAATAAAAAAGCCCGCCTGAGCGGGCTTTTTTAACGAGTTTGGTGATTAACCGAGCAGTTTTTCTACCGCAGCGCGTTCTTCGCGTAACTCTTGTTCGGTTGCATTCATGCGCTCACGGCTAAAGTCGCTAATCTCAAGGCCTTGCACGATTTCATAACTGCCATTTTTGCAGCGGCAAGGGTAAGAGTAAATGATGCCTGGCTCGATACCGTAAGAACCGTCTGCTGGTACAGCCATGCTCACCCAATCATCACCTTCAGTACCGAGCGCCCAAGTGCGCATGTGGTCGATGGCTGAAGAAGCGGCAGAGGCGGCTGATGATGCGCCACGTGCTTTGATGATCGCCGCGCCACGCTGTTGTACATCCGGGATAAAGGTATTTTCGTACCAATCTTGCGCGACGATATCAGTCGCCGCTTGGCCTTTAACGCTTGCTTGGCTGATATCCGGGTATTGGGTGGCCGAGTGGTTGCCCCAAATCGTCATGTGTTTGATATCAGTTGAGTGGCTGTCGGTTTTTTCCGCTAATTGGCTCAGCGCACGGTTATGATCCAAACGCGTCATCGCGGTGAAGTTTTTAGGATTAAGATCTGGGGCGGCAGCTTGTGCAATTAACGCATTGGTGTTGGCTGGGTTACCGACAACCAACACTTTAACATCACGTGAGGCGTGGTCGTTTAACGCTTTACCTTGCGGGCCAAAAATGGCACCGTTGGCTTCGAGCAAATCTTTACGTTCCATGCCAGGGCCACGAGGACGCGCACCGACCAACATCGCATAATCACAGTCTTTAAAAGCGACATTCGCGTCGTCTGTGGCAACGATGTCTTGCAGGAGTGGGAATGCGCAGTCATTGAGCTCCATGACTACCCCTTTTAGCGCGTCCAAGGCCGGGGTAATTTCAAGCAATTGCAAAATAATTGGCTGATTTGGTCCCAGCATATCGCCAGCGGCAATACGAAATGCCATAGCGTAGCCGATGTTACCGGCAGCGCCTGTGATGGTTACACGAACGGGGGATGTCATAGAAGCTCCTGTGTTTTTGAAATTAAGATGTTAAGTATAACAGATAAACTTAAAGCAAAAATAATCACAAATTCAGGTAGAATGAAGCGAGTTTTCCTATGTGTAGAATCAAAAAGGAGTGGACCATGACCCGAAAAATGCTGTTATTAGGGCTGTTATTCGCTTATGGTGTGGCATCAGCACAAAATGGCGATATGGGTCAGGTTGTGATTTATAAATGGGTCGAAAACGGCATCACCCATTATTCAAAAATGCCGCCGCGTAATATGAACGGGGTGGTGATGATTGATAAACATGGTCTAGAGATCCAAGACGAAAGCGCTTTGCGTGCGAGCTATGAAGCAGCGATGCACCCGCTGCGCCCGGAATCACAATCCACAGAGCCTAGCGAAGAAAACGATTCAGTAGTGAGCGCAGCAGACAGCGATAAACCGCTGCCAGAAGGGAGTATTACCCGTGCAGAGCGTTGCGAACAAGCCCAACATGACATTGCCACGATTAAGAATAACGAAGTCGTTTACGAAACCGATGCGCAGGGTAATTTGGTGCCGGTTTCGCAGGACGTTAAGGCCCAACGCTTAAAGAACGCTGAACAAACTGCTGCGCAAGTGTGTAAGTAATTAAGACGGAATAGAAGTATGCGATTAGCGAATTATTGGCTGAGCACTCAGAAAGAAGTACCAGCCGAAGCGGAAGTGGTGAGCCATCAATTAATGTTGCGCGCAGGCATGATTCGCCAAACGGCGGTCGGCGTGTATTCTTGGCTGCCGCTTGGGTTGAAAGTGTTGCGCAAGGTAGAGACTGTTGTGCGCGAGGAAATGGACCGCGCCGGCGCGCTAGAGCTGCTCATGCCAGGTGTTCAACCAGGTGACCTATGGCAAGAATCCGGACGCTGGCAAGATTATGGTCCGGAATTACTGCGTTTTGTCGACCGTCATAAGCGCGATTATTGTTTGGGTCCAACGCATGAAGAAGTGGTGACCGATTTGGTGCGTCGTGATGTCAGCAGTTATAAACAACTGCCGCTTAATGTGTATCAAGTGCAGTGGAAGTTTCGTGATGAAATCCGTCCACGCTTTGGCATCATGCGCGGTCGTGAATTCTTGATGAAAGACGCGTATTCGTTTCACGTTGATCAAGCCTGTATGCAGCGCACCTATGACGCAATGCACGATGCCTACAGCCGTATTTTTACCCGCTTAGGTTTAGATTTTCGTGCCGTACTTGCCGATAATGGCTCGATTGGTGGAACGGGATCGCATGAGTTCCATGTGCTCGCTGCCACCGGTGAAGACGATATTGTCTTTTCTGATGATGGTCACTACGCCGCGAATATGGAGAAAGCCGAAGCCGCTGCGCCACAGACTGAACGCCCTGCGCCAACTGCAGCGATGGAAAAACGCGCAACCCCACAAGTAAAAACGATTGCTGATTTGGTCTCGGCGCACGATATACCGATCGAGCGCACGATTAAAACGCTGATGGTTGATGGCGTTGAAGGCGGTGTGGTAGCGTTAGTGGTGCGTGGTGATCATGAACTAAACGCGATCAAGGCAGAGCAGCTTCCGGCAGTCGCTGAACCGCTTACCATGGCGAGCGAAGAAAAAGTACGTGCGCTGGTTGGTGCAGGCTTTGGCTCACTCGGTCCGGTTGGGCTGGATATCCCGGTAATTGTTGATCGCGATGCAGCGTTAATTGCTGATTTTGCGGCAGGGGCCAATGAAGACGATTACCACTACTTCAATATTAACTGGCAACGCGATGTCGCGGTGGCCGAAGTCGCTGATATTCGTAATGTGGTTGCGGGTGATCTTGCACCTGACGGGCAAAGCAAGCTGTCGATTAAGCGCGGTATTGAAGTAGGACATATTTTCCAGCTTGGCGATAAATATTCGGCTTCGATGGGCCTTGATGTGCTCGGTGAGAACGGCAAACCGGTGACGCCATTGATGGGTTGCTATGGGATTGGTGTGTCGCGTATTGTGGCGGCAGCGATTGAGCAAAACCACGATGATAACGGCATCATTTGGCCACAGGCGCTGGCGCCATTTACGGTGGCTGTGTTACCGATTAACGGACATAAATCACCAGCGGTTGCTGAGGCAGCAGAAAAGCTCTATCAGCAATTATGCGATGCAGGTGTGGACGCCTTGCTCGATGATCGCGGTAAACGACCAGGCTTTATGTTTGCCGATATGGATTTAATTGGCATTCCGGCACGGATTGTCATTTCTGATAAAACCTTAGCAGAGGCGGAAGTCGAGTTTAAGACACGTGGCGCAGCCGAATCCGAGCGTGTGTCGCTTAATGAGATTCTTGCCCGTGTCGTGAATATGAATAATCAGGAGTAGGTCAGTATGAGTGAATCTTTAACGTTTGAACCGAGTTTACAGCATTGGCGGTTAAACGCTGATAACGAGGTGCTTCACCTTACTCTGGACCGTGCTGATAGCAGCACGAATAGCTTGAATGCTGAGGTGCTGCGTGAGCTTGCACAAGTGATTAATAAATTAGAGCAAGTCGCCTCATCTTATCGTGGTTTGCTGCTTAAATCGGGTAAAGACAACGGCTTTATCGCGGGTGCGGATATTTCCACCATCCAAGAAACCAAATCGCCGGAGCAACTCAAAGCGCTGGTTAAAGAAGTGCACGATTATTTCTTGCGTTTTGAACGCTTAGCGCTGGCCAAAGTCGCGCTGATCGATGGATTTTGCTTAGGTGGCGGGCTTGAATTGGCGCTGTGTTGTGATTACCGCGTCATTACCAAAGCGGCCAAGCTGGGTGTGCCGGAAGTGAAACTTGGTTTGCATCCTGGTTTTGCTGGTACCGCACGTTTGGTGCGTCTGTTATCACCAATCAAAGCGATGCTATTGATGCTGCAAGGCTACAATCTGCGTGGCGCTAAAGCGCTTAATGCCGGTTTGGTTGATAAAGTGGTTGCCGATAAAGCTGCGTTAGAAGCCTCAGGACTGAGCTTAATTAAAAAAGGACCACGTCAGGTAAGCAACTGGCAGTCGAAAGTGCTCTCAATCGGGCCTGTGCGCAAATTGCTCGCTAAGAAAATCGAAGATAATGTGGCTGGAAAAGTGCAAAAAGAACACTATCCAGCGCCGTATGCGATGATCGATCTCTGGCGTGAGCATGGCGGCAGTTTTCAGGAAATGGCGAATGCGGAAATTGATTCGTTTGTTGCCTTGCGTCAAACCCCACAATCTGATGCGCTGATTCGCCTGTATTTCTTACAAGAGCGCCTGAAAGGGTTTGCGAAAAATGATGCTGAGAAGATTGGTCACTTGCATGTGATCGGCGGCGGCACAATGGGTGGCGATATTGCCGCGTGGTCTGCGATGCAAGGCATTTTTACCACTCTTAGCGACTTATCTGAAGAGCAGCTTGAAAAAGCGGCAAAACGTGCGCATAAGCTCTTTGACAAAAAACTGCGCGATAAAGATGCGAACCGTGAAGCAAAAATGCGCCTGCGTTTAGATAAAGACGGTTGGGGTTTGGATAAGGCTGATTTGGTGATCGAGGCGATTGTTGAAAAACTCGAAGTCAAACAAAGCGTGTTCAACGATGTGCTCACTAAAGCCAAACCTGAAGCGATTATCGCGACCAACACCTCTAGTTTGAAGCTTGAAGATATTGCCGCTGGGATCAGCGCTCCTGAGCGTCTACTCGGTATTCACTTCTTTAACCCGGTAGCGAAAATGCCATTGGTGGAGATTGTCCATCAATCAGCAAATTCGCAAGCAACGCTCGATAAGGCCACCAAGTACGTTGGTGAGATCAGCCGTTTGCCGTTGCCGGTCAAATCTTCGCCAGGCTTTTTAGTCAACCGCGTGCTGGTGCCGTATTTATTTGAAGCCCTAGCTTGCCTTGAAGAAGGGGTTGCTAAAGAAGCGATCGATAAAGCAGCGCTCGATTACGGCATGCCGATGGGGCCGATTGAGCTCGCTGATAGCGTTGGTTTGGATGTCTGTCAGGCGATTGCTGGAACGATGAGTGCGTTTATCGATTATGAAGGCGAAAGTCAGCTCGATCGCTTGGTTGCAGCCGGTCATCTGGGCCGTAAGAGCGGTAAGGGCTTTTATGAATATGTCGATGGCAAAGCACAAAAAGATGCCGTTAGTGCTGATCAAGCAACCTTAGACAAACTGCAAGAGCGCATGATTATGGCGTTTTTGAATGCGTGTGCCTGGTGCTTGCGTGAAGGCGTGGTTGAAGACGAAGATTTGGTTGATGCAGGCTGTGTATTTGGTACCGGCTTTGCGCCATTTAGAGGTGGGCCGATGAACGTTGCGCGTACGATTGGCCACGCTGAGGTGGTCAAGCGCCTTGAGGCTTTAGTTTCCGAACATGGGGAACGTTTTAGCCCGGATCCTTGGTGGTCAGACAAAGCGTAAGTGCAAAAACAGCCACGGTAGAAGCGTTCTTCTACCGTCCAGCGATTTTAGGCGCGACCGAATTTGGCGCACAAATTGCCGCGTTGTTCGCCAACGCCGGTATTCATGTGCGCCTGTATGATAAGCCGCACCCTGAAGATCCTAATTTTTATGCGCAGCAGGCAATTGAGCAGCTTTACCGTATGCGACCCTCGCCATTTACCGGGGTGGAAGCTGGGAACTGGATTGAAGCGCGCAATTATCGCGATCATCGCGCGCTGCTTAGCGAGCATGATTTAATCATCGAGTGCTTGGATGATGATTTAGTGGTCAAACAGGGGTTACTCTCACGTCTTGCGCCGGTGTTGGCGCGTGATGTCGTCGTCTTATCGCATTCGGCAGGGCTTTCGATGAAGGCGGTCTCACAAGCGTTACCGGCTTGGCTGCGCTCACGTTTGTTAGGCGCCCATTTTTTTCGCCCTCCACGGTTTCAACGATTATTAGAAGTGGTGCGCACGGAGCGCAGCGAGCAGCGCCTGCATGATCAAGTCTGTGGTTATTTTACCGAACGCTTTGGCTTGCATGTTCTGAGCGTGCCCGATACGCCGGACTATGTCAGCACGCGCTTGGTGATGATGCTGATGAATGCAGTGTTTTATCACGCCGAGCGCGCGCAACTTGATTGGGCGAACGTTGAGGCGTTGACCAAAATGTTGATTGGTCGCACCACTGGTGGGGTGTGCTATATGATCGATTATATTGGTTTAGCACGCTGGCAACAATTTAGCTTGAATATTCCAAGCGCAGACAAAGAGTATTTTGCTGAGCGTATTGCTTTACCAAGTTGGCTTAGCGCGTTACTTGCTGCCGGGCGCGAAGGGCGAGCGCATTATTTAGGCTTTTATGACTACCGCCATCGGCCTTATTATCTGCTCGATTTAGCGGGCAATGAGTTAGCGCAAGCTAGTGTCAATGATGCGTTATTGCTTAGCTTTGAACAGCGTGATTGGTCGGCAATGTGTGCGCTAGAGTGTGCTCAGGCGCAGTTTGTTTGCGCCTTGCTACGTGATTGTTGGCAGATTATGGCTTGGGTGAGCCAGACCAGTGGGCAGTCAGGGCAGGCGCTAGATGATATCTTAACCCATGGTTTTTCTTGGCAAAATACGCCGTATCACTTATTGCAGGCGTTTTCACCAGCGAAGGTTTTAGCCGATACAGAGCGCGCGTACCGCGAGGGCGCGATTGATTATCCGGTGTTACGCCATTGGACGCGGCGCAGCCGACGGCAGGTAACAACCGATGTGCGCGACAATGCTTTTAGCGACGATGCGCGCTTGCTATGGCGGAAAACCCACAGTAGCGCTTGGGTGTATCACGAACGCATGCTTATTTGGCAACCAAACTCTGTGGTCGTTGCGCTTGATGAAGAAACACTTGCTGAATTGCTTAGCGCCTGCCAGGAAGCACGTCTTGCTCAGTGGTATTTGGTGATTTATCACCACGGTGAGCAATTTGGCTTGGAAAGTGATTTAGCACTCGGTGGTGAGGCTCACCAACAAGAACAGACGGTCGAACGGTTACACGAAGTGCTGATGGCGCTGCGTACGCATCCACATGCGGTGATGATATCGATATCCGGAACCCTGGGTGATTTTGGTGCGGCTATATTGATGCAAGCCGATCAGGTATTGTGTGAGGCTGGGGTGCGCTGGAAATTGAGCGCACCGATGTATCGTTTGCCACCACTTGGTGTGGTGTGGTTTGAATGGTTGCGGCGTTTGCCGTATTTAGGGCAGGCGCACTATCTTGAGCAGATCCATAGTGTGCTCAGTCAATCAGTGACCGCGCATCCGCCTAGCGATATTCATGTTGCACGCAGTGTGGGTATTTTGCGCGTTCACGATCGTGTGGTGGCCAACCCTGCGGCGTTGGCTAAAATGAGCAAGGAGTTGGCCGATGGCTGGCTGACCTCTCGCCAACCGCGCACGCCTCGCCAAGCACAATACACTTTGGCCCACCAGGAAGTTGACGTACTCATGCAGCGGGCGTTAAGCAGTGAGCAGCCTGAGCTTTATCGTGGCTTATTGCGTATGCTCTCAGGACAAAGACAGAATGTCACCGTTTCTTTACGCATGCTGCTTAAGGAAGAATTACTTTATTTTGCGCGCTTAATCGCGAAGGATGACTCACTAGAATGAACCGAGCCACAATCAAACAAACCCCTGAGGATTTTTATGTTGCTGAAGTGCTGGATTTTCCCCTGACCGGTGAAGGTGAGCATTTATGGTGCTACGTGGAAAAAACCGGCATGAACACCGCTTTTCTCAAGCGGGAATGGGCGCGATTACTCGAATGCCCGGGTAAACTCATCAGTCACAGTGGGTTGAAAGACCGCCATGCGCGCACCCGACAATGGCTGTGCTTGCCGGCAAAAGACGCAGAGGGATTACCCGATCAGGGTGAGCAGTGGCGCATTGTTGAGCGCAAGCTGCATCAGAAAAAATTACGCATTGGTACCCACCGTAGTAATGATTTTACATTGGTTTTGCGCGATGTGGTCGGTGATCGTGATGCTATGGAAGAAAAGCTTGCACGCACGGCTGAACTTGGGTTTGCTAATGCTTTTGGTGCACAACGCTTCGGACATAACAATATTGAGCGGGCGATGAAGTGGGTGGCACGTGAGCAGTTGCCTAAAAAACGCGATGAACGCGCGCAAACCTTATCCACATTACGTGCGTTGCTGTTTAATGCCGAATTACAAACGCGTCTCACACAAAATACGGCGCATAGTTTGCTGGTAGGCGATTATGCGATGCTGTGTGGCTCGAACAGCTTCTTTATGGTCGAGGAAGTTGATGAGGCGTTGCGTACGCGCCTAGCAGAAGGCGATATTGTTCCAGCGGGCGTATTGCCAGGAAAAAGCAAAGCACAATACGAAGGTGCAGCGCAGCAGGTGCGCGCGTTGGCGTATACGGACTATGAGGCCGCTGTTAGCTATCTTCAGCGCTTTAGCGATCAGGATTGTCGTGCGCTCACCGTGCGCGCACAGAACCTTAGTTGGCAATGGCTTGATGAGCACACCTTGCAGCTCAGCTTCAACTTACCACGTGGCAGTTTTGCCACTGCTTTATTGGAAGACGTTTTCGATCAGGTGATCGATGCCAGTTCACCCTAAGGATGTGGTTTGTGCGATGGTTGTGCAAAAATTTTGCCTTCATTCAGTTAATCATTCAAAATGATGCTTTTTCGCGGAGTACGCGCAATGACAGCAATCGAAAAACTAAAAAGCACCTGGCAGTATTTATTACAACGTGGCTCGATGGTTTATTGGCTCGGTGGTGCTTTGGCGACCTTCGTGATTCAGTTTCTGATGTTCAATCAAATCTCACGTGCCTTGATGAACGAATTACAGAATTATCCTAATGATAATGAGCTGCTGTTTATTTTTAATAACTATGGCAGTCAGTTTGTACTGATGCTTTTTTTAACCACCTTGGTGAGCCTTTTCGTTATGGCGCGTGCCTTAGACAGCGCGGTGCGGATTAGCGAAGGGGATTTGACTGCTAACCACTTAGAGCCTGTGGCGCGAATTGGCTGGCTGGGGGTGCTGAAATATATCGCTGGTTCGATCATCATTGTGTTGATGATGGTGGTGTTATTTAGCGTGGTTTATATGCTCTCTCGGGTACTCGTAGGTATTTTAGGTAGCACAATTACGGGCGTGCTGATGATGGGCGTGATGATCATAGGTATTGCAGCGGTGTTTTATATGATCTATGCCTCAATGCTGGTGTTTATTGAGCAGCGCAGTATCAGCGCGATGATTTCCCCTGCCCAGTGGCGTGCCAAGGTTGGTGTGTTAGGGAAAAATGAATTTATTAAGATGATCCTGCTGGTGTTTGCGGTCAGTATTGTAGCCGGGGTAGTGCAAAATCTTTGGAGCACAATCACTGCTGGTTCGCTGCTTTTGACGATGCTGATGAGCGCGGTATTAAATAATTATTTACTGATGTTCGGCGTTGTTTATGCCGGGTTCTTTGCGAGCGCAAACGCAGAAAAGGTCGATGAAGGATTAAAAGCCCAGAATGCTCGCCTATTGTATAACGCCGATACACGCGATTTAAGCGCCGAAGAAAAGCAGGTATTTGTGCAAGCGTTAAAAAGCGCGGATGGTGCGCGGGCTGAGCGTCGTTTTGCTGAGGCCTTTGCTTTTTTGGCGCCTTATGTGGGGCATGATGATCGTGCTGCGGCTTACTTTCCGGCGTATGAGCGTTTATACGCTTGGTATCAAGTAGCCGGTGAATCGCAAAAGTATCATGCGCTACAGGCCAACATTATCCATTTGGCGGCCCAGGGACGGGAACGATTTTATCAGCTGGTTGATGAAGATCTGTTTGTGATTGCTCAAGAACATAATGCACGAATTCCGGCTGATGATGTATCTGGGTTGGTGGACATGGCTTTGGCGCATAATCAACCCGATACGGTATTGGCATTGGCGAAAGATTTCCGTAAGCGTCAGCCTGATCACCCACAGCTGGTTAAGATTTATGCCTCAGTAGTTAAAGCACTGCAGCTGAAAGGGCAGGATGATGTGGCAAAACAACTCGCTGATCGACTGTTGGCTGAGTTTTCTAATCACCCAGATAGCCACATCGTACAGGCGCTTAAAGATAGTTTCTAATACGTGCTTGGCTTGAGGATAAATCCTCGTAGCCTTTTATCAAAGCATCGTCATAAAAAACGCCCGGTCAAACCGGGCGTTTGTGTTGCTGATAGTATTCGCTTATTTTGGATGCACCATATCTTGTGGTTGCACGTATTTATCGAACTCTTCAGCAGTGAGTAAGCCTAACTCAACCGCAGTTTCTTTCAACGATTGGTCTTTTTTATACGCTGTTTTCGCCACTTTCGCTGCGTTCTCGTAGCCAATGTGGCGGTTAAGTGCGGTAACCAGCATCAAAGAATGGTGCAAGAAGAAGTCGATTTTTTCGCGCACCGGCTCAATGCCGATTGCGCAATGCTCGTTAAAGCTATTACACGCATCACCCAACAGGCGAATTGATTGCAATAAATTATAGGCAATCACAGGCTTATATACGTTGAGCTCGAAGTTGCCTGAGGCACCAGCCATGGTGATGGTGGTGTCATTACCCACTACCTGACAACACGCCATAGTCAGCGCTTCACATTGAGTTGGGTTAACCTTACCTGGCATGATTGATGAGCCTGGTTCGTTTTCTGGAATGGTAATTTCGCCAAAGCCACAACGTGGGCCGCTGGCGAGCCAGCGAATATCGTTGGCGATTTTGTTTAAGCTGGCAGCAAGTGTTTTGAGTGCACCTGAGGCATAAACAGCAGCATCACGACCGGCAAGTGCTTCAAATTTATTCGGTGCACTCACAAACGGCAGATCGGTGATATTGCTGAGTTCCGTTGCCGCTTTATCGGCGTATTCTGGGTGGCTATTTAAACCTGTGCCAACCGCTGTACCACCTAAGGGCAGTTCATATAAGCCTTTTAGCGCATCTTGCAAGCGATCGAGTCCATGATCAAGCTGGCTGACATACCCTGAAAACTCTTGGCCCAAGGTGAGTGGGGTGGCGTCTTGTAGGTGCGTGCGGCCGATCTTAACAATATCGGCAAACTCGTCTGATTTCGCTTTTAAGGTATCGCGAAGTGCTGAGACTGCTGGAATCAACAGGCTGTTGATTTGGCGCGCAGCGGCCACGTGAATCGCGGTAGGGAACGAATCGTTGGTTGATTGCGCGTGGTTCACATGATCATTTGGGTGGATCGGTTGATACGCACCGCGGCCGGTACCGGCAATTTCATTGGCGCGATTAGCGAGCACTTCGTTCATGTTCATATTTGATTGCGTACCTGAGCCGGTCTGCCAAACCACTAATGGAAACTGTCCATTGAGTTTGCCAGCGAGCACATCATCTGCGGCAGCGACAATCAGTTTGGCTTGTTCGGCTTCAATGCGACCTAAAGAAGCGTTGGTTGTTGCAGCGGCTTTTTTCACCAATGCCATCGCATCAATCAGCGCTTGTGGCAGGGTTTCGCCACCTATTTTGAAATTCTCAAAGCTACGCTGGGTTTGTGCGCCCCAATAAGCGTCTTCGGCAACCTGGATCTCGCCCATAGTGTCGTGTTCGGTACGTGTACTCATATCTAACCTCGTTATCGTTTAAAAACTTAAGGTCATTATAACGAACTAGGGCGCTAGAAGGGGGTGAAAGGTGATTAAATGTCGTGGATTTGGGCAAAAAAAAGCCGGGTTGGAAACCCGGCCAATAACCACCAAAGGAGGATATAGAGGAGATAACATCGATGATGTCGATTTTTATTATAGGGATAATGTTGCGTTGCGTCAATAATAAAGTGAGAAAAGTTTTTGCTATCGTAACTAAGCATATTATCCACTTAACCCCATGGTTTTTTTAGGTAAAGAAATAAGGCGTTAGAAGGCAATCTTTATGCTGCGTTGCAGCATAAAACCAATAAAATTCTGACATTTTGTTTTCGCAAGGTTTTTTATCGAAGTAAAAATGGGCGTATGATGACCTTACTTATTGGTTAATTAAGCGGGTTTATCTTGTGTTGCTGGGGTTATGACTTTACATTGAGACTCTGAGTCAGAGAAGGAGTGATTATGCGCGCGGTGTTTCTAGATGCGGCAACGTTTTCCCCTGAGGTGAGCTTAATACCACCTGATGGGGTGAGCGATTGGCAAAGCTATGGGGCCACAGAGCAGGACGAAGCGCTAATCATTGAGCGCCTACAAGACGCTGAGATTGCTGTGATCAATAAGGTGGTGATCACAGCATCGATTATTGATCAATTACCGAAGCTCAAAATGATCCAGGTCACAGCTACCGGGGTCGATAATGTTGATGCCAAGGCCTGTGCCACGAAGAATATTGAAATAAGTAATGTGGCCGGCTACGCGCAAGGGAGCGTCCCTGAGCATACGTTTATGTTAATGCTCTCTGCTATGCGGGCGCTGCGCTATTACAACGATGCGGTCAATACAGGGCGTTGGCGTGAAGAAGGTGGATTTTGCTTAAACGATGTTGCGCTTTATGACCTGCAAGGTAAAACCTTAGGGATCATTGGCGCGGGTGAGATTGGCCGGCGAGTTGCGGGGATTGCGCGCGCTTTTGCGATGACCGTTTTACTTGCTGAACGGCCGGGGTGTGCGCCGCGTAACGCCCAATATAGCGCGTTTGATGAGGTGTTAGCACGCAGCGATGTGTTGAGTTTGCATTGTCCACTTAATGAGGAAACCAAAGGGTTAATCAACGCGCAAACGATCGGCAAAATGCAGCGTAAACCACTGGTGATTAACCTTGCTCGCGGTGGGGTGGTGGATAGTCAAGCAGTGGTGGAAGCGTTAGAGAATAAACAGTTATTCGGTTATGCGAGTGATGTGTTTAGCCAAGAGCCACCAAGCGAAGATGAACCACTACTCGCGATAGCGGATCATCCTCGAGTGGTGTTTACTCCGCATAATGCCTGGGCCGGGCTCGGCGCGCAAACGCGATTATGGGAAATGCTTCGCGAGCAGGTCACGCAATTTATTCATTCATACCAACCTTAAGGAACGATCTATGATGAAGAAAAAATTAGCCGTAGCACTGATGGCTATCTATTCAGTTGGCGCTTTCGCTGAAGAATATTCGCTGGAAGCGGATGTCGATAAGGCGGTGCTCTATTATGACAGCGCGATGATTAGCCGCCATCTTTCAGTATCGATTGATAAACCAGGCAGACATCAAATTGTTGTCAGCAACCCATTAAGCAGTGATATTTCTTCGATTCGACCAAAGATAAGCGGTGCAACACTGCGACAAGTCTCACTCGCGGCTAATTGGTCAAGTGAGGATTCGGATCTGACCCAGCGTATTACAGAAGTGCAGAAACAGCTCAATGATGTTAAGCACGCCATCAATATGAATGAACAGATGAGTTCAAAGCTTGCGGCAAGTTTGGAGAATGAGGGGGTGCTTGCGGAGGTTAACGCAAATATTGATGCGCTCACCAAAACGCACAGCGCGTTAGTCGGGCAACGGGAAGACCTTTATCGTCAGTTGGCGCGTTTAGAAGCCGAGCAGGAATGGGTCGGTAATGAATTGCAGGTGGCGCAAGCTTTGGTGTTTGATGTATTTTCAGAGCAGGCTGGCGAGATAGAAATGAGCTGGCAGGAGCAAACCCACCAAGCCTCATGGCAGCCGCGCAGTCATTGGTCGCTTGATAGCGAAGCAAACAAAATTGATATTGATGCGATCGCTGAAATTACCCAACAAAGCGGGGTTGATTGGCAAGAGGTGAGCTTGAGTTTGGCGATCACACCACCGGGCTATGCTGATGAGCCCGGGATGTATCCTTGGACGGTTAGTGCCTACGATCCTGAAGAAGCGGGTGTCAATTATGCCACCCCGGCACCACAACCTAAGGCAATGATGGCCGCTGATGCGGTCATGGAAAGTCGCACACGAACCGCTGTGGCTGTACAACAAGGCGTTGATTACCGTATTGATCTGCCAGGAACGTACACCTTGACCAGTAGTCAGAATCAGCAGCAAGTGCCGTACTGGCAGTATAAGGCTGAAGCAGAAGTCTATTCTGCATTCTATGATTGGATGTATTACACAGACAAGGCGCTGTTGATGGCAAAATGGACGATGCCTGAAGGACCATCGCTTATTCCTGGGCAGATGAGCTTATATCGTGATGGTGTGCGGGTTGCTGAGCTCTATCAAGATGAACTGATTAGCGCAGGATACGAACAACGCAACAGTTTTGGCTTTGATCCAGAGATTGAGGTCAAACAAATCACCCCACCTGAATATACCGACAGTCGCGGGTTTATCTCAAAATCGAATGCCATCGCGAAAGAAGTGACCTTTGAGTTAAGCAACCGTGGTCAGAAAGACAAGCCGGTTCGCCTTTATAGTCGTGTACCGGTTTCTACTCAAGAAATCGTGAGCGTTGAAGCGCATTTTTCACCACAACCCGATCAGCGTGATGTGGAAGAGGTTAAGGGCTTGATGCTTTGGCAAAAAGATCTCGGCGCAGGGGAGACCTGGACGGTTGAGAGCGGGTTTGAGGTGGAATACCCTAAAGAAAAGAGCTTGCAAGGGTTATAAGCGACTGAATGGTAAGCCTTGCTGAATTGTATTATTAAGTGGCGGTGATTATAATAACCGCCGATTTTGCACAAATACCTAAGGAGACAACATGCAACATATTCAACGCCCTGAAGGCGGCGAGTTGATTCGCTATGAAAGCGGTAAATTGAGTGTACCGAATAACCCAATCGTTGGTTATGTCGAAGGTGATGGTATCGGTCCGGATATCACTGCTGCTTCTTTGCGTGTATGGAACGCAGCGATCGAAAAAGCCTACGGTAGCGAGCGTAAAATTCATTGGTGTGAGCTCTATATGGGCGAAAAAGCCGCTGGTTTATACGATGGCGATTACTTCCCGAAAGAAACCGTTGATGCGTTAAAAGAATTAGTTGTATCGATTAAAGGCCCTTTGACTACGCCAGTCGGCGGTGGCTTCCGTTCGTTGAATGTGGCGCTGCGTCAGCAATTGGATTTGTATGCCTGTGTACGCCCAGTGCGTTATTACGATGGCGTTCCTTCACCAATGCGTAAACCTGAAGAAATTGATGTTGTGATCTTCCGTGAGAACACCGAAGACGTCTACTCAGGCATTGAATACAAAGCCGGCACGGATGAGAACAAAAAGTTGGCCAAATTCCTGCGTGAAGAATTCAAAGCAGCATTTTTCGAAGATGCTGGTTTGGGGGTTAAGCCGGTATCAGCGTTTGGTACCAAGCGTTTGGTGCGTCAAGCGATCGAATACGCGATTGAGCACAACAAGCCTAGCGTGACTTTAGTGCACAAAGGCAACATCATGAAATTCACCGAAGGCGCGTTCCGTAACTGGGGTTATGAAATCGCTAAGGAAGAATTCCGTGATCAAATCATCACCGAAGACGAGCTGTGGGATGAGTATGACGGTAAAGCACCAGCAGGCAAGATCGTGGTTAAAGACCGTATTGCTGATGCGATGTTCCAAATGTTGTTGTTGCGTCCTTCAGAGTACGATGTGATCGCGACCTTGAACCTCAACGGTGACTACTTATCTGACGCCTTAGCGGCACAAGTTGGCGGGATTGGTATCGCACCTGGCGCAAATATTGGTGACGGTGTGGCTGTGTTTGAAGCGACTCATGGTACAGCGCCAAAATATGCGGGTATGAACAAGGTTAACCCAAGTTCGCTATTGCTTTCTGGCGTGATGATGCTTGAATACATGGGCTGGCAAGAAGCGGCAGACTTAATCAACGACGCGTATCCGAAAGTCATTGCTGATAAAACGGTCACATACGACTTCGCCCGTCTGATGGATGGCGCAACAGAAGTCTCAACCAGCGCGTTCGCTGATGCATTGATTGCGAAAATCAACGCCTAACACGCATTTGAAATGCGACGTTATAAAGCCCTGTATCTTGCAGGGCTTTTTTATTATTAAACAGGATGCGCTTTATGTCTGAATCACGTCACGAACAGATGCAGCAGTTGTTAATATTGCTTGAAGCACAGCTGCGCCACCTGGACTGGTGGCAAGACACGCCACCAAGCGCCCAAGCCTTAGCGTCTAAGGAAGCGTTTTGTGTCGATACTTTGTGTTTTAGCGAGTGGCTGCAATGGCTTTATATCCCAAGAATGCGCAGTTTAGTGCTGATGGAAGAAGCCTTACCAACACAGAGTGGTTTGTTGCCGATGGCCGAAGAAGCCTGGCGAGGTTGTACAGAAAATACCGAAGCACTACTTCAGCTAATCGCCCAGCTAGACCAGACGATTAACCGTTAGTACTAATACTAATCGCGCTTAACGCGTTTCGGTGCGTTTTTTTAAGTTGGGTGGTTGGTCGGTGTTGATACCGCGCACTGCAGAAAGTTCCTCAACCATCATATAAAAGCTTTGAATGCTGGTTAACCCTTGAAGTGCGGGATGCCCGGCATCAATCAGTGGTAAGTCGCGTTCGCTGACCGAGTCATCGGCTGCAAGTAATACTTTCGCGCCCATCTCACGGAACTGCCGCGCCGTTTCAATCAGTCCTGCTTGACTGTCATCGGGTGGTGCAAAAATGAGCACCACTTGCTTAGGATTCATTAACGCCATCGGGCCGTGCTTCACTTCCGCACCGCTAAACGCCTCCCCTTGAATAAGGCATGTTTCTTTGCATTTCAGCGCTGCTTCTTTGGCGATTGCCAGCCCAGCACCGCGACCAATCACATACAAACGATCGACCTCCGCTAAAGTGTCAACTGCTTTTGACCAGTCAAGTGCGCATGCCGCATCGAGTTTTTCAGGTAGCGTTTTAAAAGCCTCGGTGAGTTGCGGATCATCAAATAAATAATTAAACGCGCGCAGGCCAACGGATAAGGTGGCGACGAAGCTCTTGGTTGCGGCCACGCTATGTTCGACCCCTGCGGCAATATCGAGCACATGATTACTCGCCTCAGCGAGTGGTGAGGGAATTGTGTTCACCAAAGCTACGCTGTTTAATCCGGCGGCGTGTAGGTTGTTGATGCTATCGATCAAATCCGGGCTACCACCAGACTGCGAGATAGTGAGCGCTAGCGCGTTACGCAACTGCCAGCGCGTATGATAAATCGTATTTAATGATAAGGGCACCGAAAGCGCAGGAATACCGCAATAACGCATGAGTAAATAGCCAAGGTATTCCGCGGCATGATCGGAGGTGCCGCGCGCAATGGTGAGCAGTAACTCGGGTGGTGCGTTACGCAGCGCCTCACCAAAAACAGCAATGTCGTTATGCGTTTCGTGACGCGCGACAACTGATGCGGTTTCACGAATTTCTCGTGCCATAAAAGTTTCGTTCATAACATCCTCAACTCTATCATCATTTTATGCCTATTGTAACGAACTCTGTGCAACACACCGTGTTGTTGCCACTAATTAACAATTTTCTGGTTTTTATCCGCCACCTGTTTTAAACCTAGTGAGGTAGTACAATAAATAGAAATAATTTACCGAAATAATAAAATAATTTGAAATTGATTTCAAATTATTTTATGCTAGAGCCTTCCTGCAACAGGCGTATTTGCCTACGAATTTTGGAGTGTTTCATGACGAGTATCGCTGCGTTACAAGGCAAATTGATTGTTTCTTGCCAGGCGTTGCCTCATGAGCCACTACATTCCTCTTTTATTATGGGTCGAATGGCTCTAGCTGCGGAGCAGGGTGGTGCTGCAGGGATTCGCGCGAACTCTGCCGCTGATATCTCAGAAATCCGCAAACACACCGACCTACCGATTATTGGCATTGTGAAACGCGATTACCCCGATAGCGAGGTGTTTATCACTGCGACGATGGATGAGGTCGATGAACTGATGGGCGTTATTCCGGAGATTATCGCCTTGGATGCGCGCAACACGCTTCGCCCACAAGGACAAACATTAGAAGCGTTTATCCTTGCGATTCGCGAGAAGTATCCTCGGGTGTTATTAATGGCTGACTGCGCGACGATTGACGAAATGCAACAGGCTGAAAAGTTAGGCTTTGATTTTATTGGCACCACGTTAGTCGGCTATACCGCCGAAAGCCGTGGACAGTTGATTGAAGCTGATGATTTTGCGTTGATTCGTAAAGCGCTGGCGACCCTCAAAACGCCGATCATTGCCGAAGGTAACATCAATACCCCTGAGAAAGTGCGACGTGTGCTAGAGCTGGGGGTATTTAGCGTGGTGGTAGGATCGGCGATTACTCGGCCTCAGTGGATTACTGAACAATTTGTCGCCGCGACACAGCTTTAATTATGGAGTTCTTAATGGCTAAAAAATCTTCTCTTTCCGGTTTATTTTCAGCGTTATTGGTACCTTTTGATGCCGATGGTCAGGTTAATGAGGCTGGTCTCAGACAAGTAGTCCGTCATAACCTTGATCAGATGCAGGTTGATGGTCTCTATGTCGGTGGCTCAACGGGCGAAAACTTCATGCTCGATGTGGCGACTAAAAAGCAAATTTTTGCCATTGCCAAAGATGAGGCGGGCGATAAGGGTAAGTTGATCGCGCAAATCGGCGGACCAAACCTCTATGAGGCGATTGATTTGGCTGCCTATGCGAAAGATCTTGGCTATGACGCGCTCTCAGCCGTGACGCCTTTTTACTACAAATTCAGCTTTGCTGAGGTCAAGCAATACTACTTTGACATTCTAGAGGCGGTTGATGCACCGATGATTGTGTACTCGATTCCATTTTTAACCGGGGTTGAGATCGGCTTAGCGCAATTCGCTGAGCTTTTTGCCCACGAACGAATCATTGGCGTCAAGTTCACTGCGGCAGATTTTTACTTGCTCGAGCGCTTGCGCAGCGCCTACCCAGATCATCTGATCTATTCCGGTTTTGATGAAATGCTTCTACCAGCGATGGTCAATCAAGTCGATGGGGCAATTGGGTCAACGTATAACGTCAATGGTGTTCGTGCACGAGAGATTATGGATCTTGCCCAAGCTGGCGATTTTGCTGCAGCACGGCGCATACAACAGCAAAGCAACGATTTGATCAGCGCGATTTTAGACAATGGCCTGTACCCAACGATCAAGCAATTATTGGTGCTTGCCGGTTGTAATCAGGGCCCATTTTTATCACGCAAACCAATGGCTAGTGCCACAGAGGCACAAATCGTGCGCGCCAAAGAGATTTACCAACAATTTCTTGCCTAGATTTTTCACCTAAAGGAGATAACCATGAGCCTTAATAAACTCACCCTTGCCACCTTAATTGGCCTTGCTAGCATGAGTGCGCTGGCCGCAGAATACAATCTTAAATTCGGCATGAATGCCGGCACAACGTCGAATGAATACAAAGCCGCAGAGCTCTTTGCTAAAGAAGTGCAAGAAAATTCTGATGGGCGAATCGAAGTGACGCTCTATCCAAATGCACAGCTTGGCGATGATCGCTCGATGATGGAGCAAACCGGCGGCGGTGCGCTCGATTTTACCTTCGCTGAAAGTGCGCGTTTCCAGATTTATTATCCAGTGGCTGAAGTATTTGCGCTGCCTTATATGATTGCCGATTACCCAACCGCACAAAAAGCACTGTTCGACACGCCATTTGGCAAAGACTTGCAACAAAAGATCCACGACGAACGCGGAATGACGATTCTCTCGCAGGCGTATAACGGCACCCGTCAAACAACCTCAAATCGTGCGATTAACACCATCGAAGACATGAAAGGCTTGAAGCTGCGCGTGCCTAATGCGGCAACGAACCTCGCATACGCTAAATTTATCGGCGCTGCACCAACGCCAATGGCATTTTCTGAAGTGTATCTCGCGCTGCAAACCAATTCGGTTGATGGCCAAGAGAACCCGCTATCAACTATCCAAGCGCAGAAATTTTATGAAGTTCAGGATTACCTGGCAATGACCAATCATATCTTGAATGATGTGCTGTATCTGGCGAGTAACGAAACCTTAGAAAAGCTTCCTGAAGAGCTGCAAACGGTGGTTAAAGAAGCCGCGCAAGAGGCTGCGGATTACCATACGCAACTTTTTGTTGATGGCGAGAAAGAGCTGATCAGCTTTTTTGAAGAAAAAGGCGTGACCATTACCTATCCTGATCAAGCAGCCTTTAAAGAAGCGATGCAGCCTTATTATGCTGAGTTTATCGAAAAAAACGGTGATGCGGGCAAACAAGCGATTGCGGAAATTGATGCATTGCACTAAGCCGTAACATCCTTATGGGGTGGGCGAGATAGCCCACCCATCTTGTGGAGATCAATCATGCGTGTTTTAGACAAACTGGAAGAATGGCTCGGCGGTTCGTTATTTTTGCTGATGTTTGTGATATTAATCGCGCAAATCGTCGCCAGACAATTGCTCGATATGCCGTTGATCTGGTCCGAAGAAGCCGCACGCTTGATTTTTGTTTATGTCGGGATGCTGGGGATCTCCATCGGTATCCGTAATCAGCAGCATGTGCTGGTTGATTTTGTCTGTCATTTTTTTTCAGAACATATTCGTCGCTGGGTATTTAGCCTAGTGCAAGTGTTGATCTTTATTTCGATCATGTTCTTTACCTATTATGGTTTTGTGCTGGTCAAAAAAGCCTCTTTTACCATCGTCTCACTCGATATATCGGATAAATGGCTCTATTTGGCGTTGCCACTGGGTTCCATCTTGATGCTCTGGCGATTTATCCAAGCGCAGCGTGAGAATTATCAGCAAAAAATCACCCTGATTCCGGCAGTAGCGTATGGTATTTCCGTGCTGGTCTTGCTGGCGATTTGGGTTCTTGTGCCAAGTTGGTTTGCTGTGCTCAACATTAGTCAATACGTCGATCTCGATCAATCGGCGGTCTATATCGCTTTGGGTGTGTGGTTGGTGATCATGTTTTTGGGGGTGCCGGTGGGGTGGTCTTTATTTATCGCCACCGTACTCTTTTTCTCGATGACCAGTTGGATTGTCGGCGATTTCGCTGCGAAAAAGCTCGTTGATAGCATCAATAGCTTTAGCCTGCTCAGTGTGCCGTTTTTTATCTTAACCGGCATATTAATGAACAGTTCTGGTATCACCACCCGCATTTTTAACTTCGCACGTACCATGCTCGGGCATTACACCGGTGGCATGGGGCATGTGAATATTTCTGCTAGTCTGGTGTTTTCTGGGATGTCTGGGTCAGCGTTAGCGGATGCTGGTGGTCTAGGGCAGCTTGAGATTAAAGCGATGCGTGATGAAGGTTATGACGATGATCTTTGTGGGGGGATTACTGCGGCATCGTGCATTATTGGTCCGTTAGTACCGCCGAGTATCGCGATGATTATCTACGGTGTCATCGCTAATCAATCAATTGCCGAGCTATTTCTTGCCGGGTTTATCCCGGGTGTCCTATTAACCGTTGCGCTAATGATAATGAACGCATGGATTTGTCATCGCCGCGGTTATCCACGCGCCGAAAAAGCCAACTGTGCGGCACGTATCGAAGCATTTAAAGGCGCATTCTGGGCGCTATTAACACCGATTATCATCATTGGTGGGATTTTCTCGGGCTATTTTACTGCCACTGAAGCCGCAGGCGTTGCGGCGCTGTATTCGATTGTTTTAGGGATGCTGTACCGCGAGCTTAGCTGGGAAAAGCTGTTTAAGAGCTGCGTTGAGGCGATGGCGATCAGTGGTGTGACCGTGCTGATGGTGATGGCGGTAACCTTCTTTGGTGATATGATCGCACGTGAACAAGTAGCGATTAAAATCGCTGAAGGGTTTATGAGCGTTGCCTCATCGGCGCTTATTGTACTGCTGATGATTAATTTATTGCTGCTGTTTTTGGGTATGTTTATCGATGCCTTAGCATTGCAATTTTTGGTGCTGCCGATGTTAATCCCGATTGCGCAGCATTTTAATATCGATCTGATTTTCTTCGGGGTGATGACCACGCTGAATATGATGATCGGTATCTTAACCCCGCCGATGGGAATGGCGCTGTTCGTGGTCGCGCGTGTGGGCAATATGCCGGTGAGTACGGTGGCCAGAGGGGTGTTGCCGTTTTTAGTGCCGATCTTCGTTGCGCTGATTTTGATCACGCTCTTCCCGCAAATCGTCACATTTTTGCCGAACTTATTACTCGCCAATTAAGTGATGTTGCGTCACAATCCCTTACTTAAGCTTACCTCAGAGGTTTATGATGCAATTTGAACGCAGTATTGAGCCATTAATCGAAGCGCGGATGGCGCAATTTACACGCAACGAACGCAATATCGCCGCACAATTTCTCGCTGGCATTGTCTTTGATGATCCCTCCAGTAAAGCGGTTGCGCAACAACTTAACACCTCAGAAGCCTCATTAACCCGCTTTGCGCAAAAATGCGGCTTTCGTGGCTTTCGCGAGTTTGTTTATGCTTATAGTCGACCTAATAAACAAACCCGTGAGGATTTTGTTCAACCCGTGCTCGCGAGCTATCAAGAGCTATTAAATAAAACGTATTCGATTGTCGATATGGCGCAAATTCGTCGTCTAACCGAGCACCTATTAAATAAAAAACGGGTGTATGTGTACGGCAAAGGCAGCTCAGGAATGGTCGCGCGCGAGATGAAGCTTCGCTTTATGCGCATTGGTCTGGTTTGTGAGGCGATTACTGACGATGACATGATGCGTATGAACGTGGTGACCGTCGATAAAGACTGTCTGGTGATAGGCATCAGCATCAGTGGGCGTACGCAGATTGTCGTCGATGCCTTGCAGGCTGCGGCTGAAGAAGGCGCGACCACCGTGCTATTTACCGCGAATGAAGGGCGTCAGTTTGCCAAGATGTTTGATGAAGTGCTGCTGTTTGCAGTGAAAAACAATCTCGAATACGGACGGATGATTTCGCCGCAGTTTCCTGTATTGGTGGTGCTTGATATACTTTATGCTGATTATATGAACCGTAACAAAACGGCGCGCGAGACGATCTGGCAGCGGACCTACGACGCGTTGCAACAAAGCAAAGGATAACCATGCAGGTATTGAGTATCGATATCGGGGGCACGACGGTAAAGTCTGCGCTCTATCGTGAAGACGGCAGCGAAATAGCCGTATTTCCTAGCGAAGAAACAGCCATTGTTGGCGGTAAGCAGCAGATAAGCGAACAAGTGATTGCGCTGTGCCAGCGTGTGGCACAAACGCACCGCTTAGATGGCGTGGCGATTTCCTCTGCGGGCGTGATTGATCCGTTTCGTGGTGAGGTGGTGTTCGCTGGGCCTTCGATTCCCGGCTATAGCGGCACAGCGTTGAAGATAGAAGTTGAGCGGGCGTGTGCGCTGCCGTGTGCGGTAGAAAACGATGTTAACGCGATGGCGTTAGGCGAGGCGTGGTTAGGCGCCGCGCAAGGCTGTGATTCTGCGCTGTGTCTCACCCTTGGCACAGGCTTAGGTGGGGCGATTTTATTAAACGGCGAGCTGTGGCGCGGTCATCAGTTTAGCGCGGGTGAAATCGGTCATATTCCACTCGCAGGCGGTCGTCGCCTCGAAGAAGACGCGTCAACTCGAGCGATGCTGCGCGATTATCAAGTGCGCAGCGGTGAGCTGATTGATGGTCAGGCGTTTTTTAAGCGTATTGAAGCAGGCGAGGCGCAGGCTGAGGCGGCGTTAACCCACATGCTGGATGCGCTAACTACTGGTCTATTGGCAGCGGTTCATCTGCTCAGCCCGCAAGCGATTATTATTGGTGGGGCAGTGGCGGCGCAAAGCCACATTCTAGAGCCACGCATACAGAGTCTATTAGCTGCGCGGGTCTCTTCAGCGCTGTTTATGCCGGAGATTGTTCGTTGTGCTGCGTTAGGCAATCGCGCGGGGCAAATCGGCGCACTTCGCTGGTTTTTACAAAGCCAAGCGGATACCCACGATTAGCAAAGCCTATTTAGCTATCGATCAGGCGATTCCATCATCTGCGCAATACGTTGCGCTGAGCTGACCAGCATTTGTTGCTCCCAGGTATCCAACGCATCAAACGCATCAATAAACGATTGTTGTAAGGTTTGCGGCGCGCCATCGAGCATGGTTTTGCCTTGCTTGGTGAGGCGTAAAAACACTTTTCGTTTATCATCGCTGCCGCGCTCGCGCTCTAATAAACCGCGCGATTCCAAACGACGTACGATATTGGTTACCGTTGCCTGCGACAGGGCAATCATATTCGAGAGTTCACCGGCAGAACACTCTGGCGCAAAATCGATCGCTTGCATGAGAATAATCTGTGGCATGGTGAGCCCTGTTTGTTGGCTGAGCTTTTTCGAATAAATATCACTCGCGCGGGTGATGCGTCGCAGCGCAATTAATAAGGTGCTACAGCGACGCAATGTTTCTTCGTTAGACAGCGTTTGCGGGCGATTCATAGTGAGAGCAAAATTTTATCCATAACAGCTATTGTAAGGAAACTATTTAGTGTTGTAAATTCTTATTGAGTTGTTATACTGTTGTCGAATTCATAAACGCAACCGGAGGTGGGTATGTCAAATATCCCAACCAAGGGTGATATTCTCTTTCGCCAACCCACTGTTGAAGATGGGGCGGCGGTTCATGATCTCATCGCGGCGTGTAAGCCACTCGATGAAAACTCTCTCTACTGCAATTTGCTGCAATGTTCTCATTTTGCTGATTCAGCGGTGCTCGCTGAGCGCGATGGCGAAGTGGTCGGTTTTGTTTCGGCGTATCATTTGCCCGAACAGCCGAAAACACTCTTTGTTTGGCAGATTGCTGTATCAAAATCGGCACGCGGGCAAGGCCTTGCCAGTCGGATTCTCGATGAGGCAATAGCTCGCGGGAAACAACGCGGCGCAACGCATTTGCATACCACGATTACGCCGGATAACGAGGCATCTTGGGCAACGTTTCGCAAGCTTGCCGACCGTCTGAATACAGAACTCAATCACAAACCATTTTTTGAACGCGATAAGCATTTCGCTGGCCGTCATGATACTGAGGAATTATTGATCATCGGCCCGTTCTAAAGATCGCACACATTTATTTTCAACACTAAGGATATATTATGGGTATTTTTAAAGAATTAGAGTCGAATGTTCGCGGCTACTGCCGCCATTTTGATGTTATTTTTAAGCGTGCAAAAAACGCAGAGTTATTTGATGTTGACGGCAATCGTTATATCGATTTTCTGGGCGGCGCCGGCACATTAAACTACGGCCACAACAACGACAAAATTAAACCAGCACTGATTGATTACATCAATGAAGACGGTGTGACCCACGGTTTGGATATGCATACGGTGGCCAAAGAAGCGTTTATCCGTTCGTTTGATGAGATTATTTTACAGCCGCGTGAGATGAGCTATCGTTTCCAGTTTGTCGGCCCAACCGGCACCAATGCGGTTGAAGCAGCGCTGAAATTAGCGCGTAAAGTCACCGGTCGCCAGCATATTGTGTCGTTTACTAACGGTTTTCATGGCGCGACTATGGGTGCGGCAACGGTCTCTGCCAATCCAAAATGGACCGCCGCAAGCAATATGCCACAAACTGGCGTGACTTTTATGCCGTACGACCGCTTCCATGAAGAAGATTGGGATTCATTGGCGTATTTAGAGAGTATGCTCGCTGATGGCAGTTCAGGTCTGGAAAAACCAGCGGCGGTGATCGTTGAGTGTATCCAAGGCGAAGGGGGCTTAAACGCGGCACGTGGCGAATGGCTTAAAGAACTCAACCGCATTTGTGCTGAAAACGACATTCTGTTGATTGTCGATGACATCCAAGCAGGCTGTGGTCGCTCTGGCTGGTTCTTCTCGTTTGAAAAATTCGGTATTAAGCCGGATTTGATCACACTGTCTAAATCATTATCTGCCTATGGCTTGCCGATGGCGATTGTGCTGATTGGCGAAGGCTTAGATGTGTGGAGCCCGGGTGAGCACACCGGGACATTCCGTGGTAATAACCATGCCTTTGTGACTGCAAAACGCGCGTTAGAGCTGTATTGGCAGGACGATGCATTCCAGCAAGAAACTCGCCGTAAAGCGCAAATTCTTCACGACCGTTTTGCTGCGATTGTTGATCGTTATCCTGATCAATTACAACATCGTGGACGTGGTATGATGCAAGGTATCGCCTTTATGGAACAGCGTGAATTAGCTGCAGAGGTGAGTAAAAAAGCATTTGAAGAAAAATTGATTATTGAAACCAGCGGCTCGGATGATCACGTGGTGAAATTCTTAGCGCCTTTAACGATTGAAGACGAAGTCCTCAACGAAGGGCTGGATATTCTTGATCAAGCGTTTGCGAAAGTATTAGATTAAGGAGAAAACATGATTGTACGTACGTTAAAAGAATGTGAAGGAACGAGTCGTGAGGTTCATTCTGGCACAAAAACCTGGGACAGCGTACGTATGCTACTCAAAGAAGATGGAATGGGCTACTCGTTTCATATCACCACCGTTTATGCCGGTGTCGAAATGTACGTTCATTACAAACACCATCTTCAAGCGGTTTATTGCATGAGTGGCAACGGTGAGCTTGAATCCGTGGCCAATGGCGAAGTGCACCCCATCGAAGCGGGCACGCTCTATATCATGGATCAGTATGATAAACATAGATTGCGTGGTGGCACAGAAGACATGAAGCTGGCGTGTATATTTAACCCGCCGATCATTGGTCAAGAAGTGCACCGTCGTGATGGTTCATTTCCGCCAACCAAATGATTGCTTGAGCACACAAATGGGTGAAAATAGCGGCGAGTAATGAGCCGCCATCAAAGTGTTCTCAAACTATCTGGTTTAGCGCCTATGAACGCAACACAGCTCAATGTATCACCGCATTATCAAGGTTTATAAAAGTTTTAGATTAGGAGGAAACATGATTGTACGGAGATTAAAAGAATGTGAAGGTACGGACCGTCAGGTTCATTCTGAAACCAAAACATGGGACAGCGTGCGCATGCTGCTCAAAGATGATGGGATGGGCTTCTCGTTTCATATCACCACCATTTATGCCGGTGGTGAAACGCACATCCATTACAAACACCACCTCGAATCGGTTTATTGCATGAGCGGTAACGGCGAGATCGAAACGCTGGCCGATGGCAAAGTGTACCCGATTAAAGAGGGCACGCTCTACATCTTAGATCAGAATGATGAGCATATCTTGCGTGGCGGCACCCAAGACATGAAGATGGCGTGTGTATTTAACCCGCCGATCACAGGGAATGAAGTACACCGTCCTGATGGATCGTATGCGCCAGCAGAATAACGAGCTGATGACACATACCGTAGAAAAAATTGGCGGCACATCGATGAGTCGCCATCAAGATGTACTAAAAAACATCTGGTTACGCGCCGATGATAACGGCTCAATTTATAACCGCATCTTTGTTGTCTCAGCGTATGGTGGGATCACCGACGAGCTGTTAGAGCACAAAAAGAGTGGTCGCCCCGGCATTTATGGGCTTTTTGCCAGCGCTGAAGAGGGCAACGCCTGGCGCGATCAGATCGAGGTGGTGCGCGAAAAACTCGCCGAGATCAACGCCAACATGTTTGCTGATGAAGCGCTTCGCGAGCAAGCCGATAGCTTTATCAATACCCGCTTAGACGATGCGCGAGAAGTGCTCGGCAACCTTGAGCAAGTATGCGATTTTGGCCATTTCAACTTGAGCGAACAGCTCCTGCAAGTGCGCGAAATGCTCTCAGCGATTGGCGAAGCGCACAGCGCGCATAACAGCGTGCTATTGCTTAAGCAACACGGTGTGAATGCACAATTTGTCGATCTCACCAATTGGCGCGCTGACCACCAGCCAAGTTTTGCTGGGCATATCGCTGATAAGCTTAACGGTATTGATCTGACGAACACGATGCCGATCGTTACAGGCTACACGCAATGCTGCGAAGGCCTGATGCGCACGTTTGACCGTGGCTATAGCGAAATGACATTTTCGAAAATCGCCACAGTGACCGGCGCGAGCGAAGCGATTATCCACAAAGAATTTCACTTATCGAGCGCCGATCCGCGTTTGGTAGGCGAAGACAATGTGCGCCCGATCGGGCAAACGAACTATGATGTGGCCGATCAGCTGGCGAATCTGGGCATGGAGGCGATTCACCCGCGCGCAGGTGCAGGGTTGCGTAAAGCCGATATTATTTTGCGCATCAAAAACACCTTTGAACCAGAACATGAAGGTACGTATATCCGCGCTGATCATGATCCGGAAAAAGCGCAAGTCGATATCATCGCCGGTTCACAGAACGTTTGGGCGGTGGAAGTATTCGATCAGGATATGGTTGGTAAAACAAACTATTCACAGCGCATGGTGAACTGTATGTTTGCCGCGAAAATCCGCTTATTGGCGCAAGATTTTAACGCCAACACGGTCACGTTTTACGTCAAAGCGGATAAAAAGCGCATTTTGAAACTCGTCGAAGAGATTCAAAATGGCTATGCGGATGCGGATATTCGCTTAGAGAAAATTGCGATGGTAAGTGTGATCGGCGCGAATTTGAACATCGCAGACTTATTGCATAACGCCTCTGGTGCGCTATATGAAGCAGGGATTCCTGTGCTGGCGACGCATCAGGCGATGCGCCAAGTCGATTTGATGTTTATGGTTGCTGATGAAGATTATGAAGGCACAGTCAAAGCCTTGCACCGCAAGCTGATTGAGCAAGCCGCGTAATCTCATAACCCACTGATTATCGCAACCGATCAACAGACCGCGTTATAATAGGCGCGGTTTTTTTCAATGTAAGGAACACATGCAAGAATTACGCACCTTGCTCGATTGGCTACGCTATAGCGCGAGCGAACTCGCCCGTCACGACGTGTATTTTGGTCATGGGACCGATTCGCCGCTTGATGAAGCGGCTGCTTTGGTGCTTGGTATGCTATCGCTGCCTTATGACCTCAGCATGGATTACTTTCATGCCCGAGTGACTGAACAAGAAGCCGCCATGCTTGCAGGTGCTTTGCAACGCCGTATTCATGAACGCGTACCTGTACCGTATATCACTCAGCGCACCCTTTACGGCGGCTATGATTTTTATGTCGATGAGCGGGTGCTCATTCCGCGTTCGCCAATTGCCGAGTTGATTGAGGAAAAATTGGCGCCTTGGTGGCCGGCAGAACAAGCGCCTGAGCGAGTGCTCGATTTGTGCTGTGGCAGTGGTTGTATTGGGATTCTTGCGAAAATGGCGCATCCTGAAGCGGAGGTCGTGCTCGCCGATATCGATGAAGATGCGTTGGCTGTTGCTGAGATCAACATCGACCGATTCGGCATGCGCGATTGCGGCATTGAAACCCTACAAAGCGATGGCTTTAGCCAGGTGCAAGGGCAATTCGATTGGATCTTATGCAACCCGCCGTATGTGGAAGCGCCAGAAATGGATGAGATTGCGCCAGAGTTTACCCATGAGCCGTTACACGCGCTAATCTCTGGCGAAGACGGACTGAACCTCACCCAGCAATTGCTTGCGCAAGCCGCGGATTACTTGACCCCAGAAGGGGTGCTGATTTTAGAAGTTGGGATGACAGACTACTTACTCGAAGAAGCTTACCCTGAGCTGGATTTTAGCTGGATCGAATTTACTCGCGGTGGGCAGGGCGTTTGTGCGATTAGCGCTGATGAGCTGATGGCGTGGCGTGAGGCTGGACTGGTGTAGGTAGTTAAATTTTTGTTCATGTTGCTGTAAATTCGTCATGTTATGCTGAATATGTCTTTAAAATACATGGGTATAAAAGACAGAAATACACGTAAGGAGTTTAACTATGAGCAGTATTGCAAAAGTCACCGAAGTCATCGCCGTTTCTGAAAAAAGCTTTGATGATGCGGTCAAAGAGGGCGTTAAGCGCGCGAATAAAACCTTAAAAAATGTCAAATCAGCCTGGGTATCAGATCATAGCGTGGAAGTAGAAAAAGGAAAAATCATCGCCTATAAAGTACGCCTGAAAGTGACCTTTGTATTAAACGACTAAGCGTTTAAATCATAGATGAAAGCACCACCATTGAGTGGTGCTTTTTTATGTTTAAAATTTTCACTAATGTTTATCATGATTTGAAAAATTAGCATTTTATTACATCATTATTTTATGAGGTCACATACTGATTTGTAGCTTACCTTAGTGTTAGAATTTCAAACTGTATTTAAATATAGTCAAATACATCCAAATTATCATTAATCATCTGTTCCATTATATTATTGAATTATTTCTAATCTTCCCTCTATTAAATATTCCCATATAACTCCAGATTCGATTTTTTTCTTCCTTCGGGCGTTGGTAATTCTAGTTCAATATTTCCAATCCCATTCCAATAGGAATGCCAAATTTTATCTTGTGTTTCCTGATCAAGCATAGAAATGCTATTTGCAGTCCGTGCTAGAGAAATGATTTCCATATTGACTTTTACTACTCTGTTAAGAGGGTTAGGTAATAGCTTAAATTTACGTATAGTTGATATATCCCAATGATAGTTTTCACATGCTTTTAGGTAGGATTCACTATCAGCGAATGCATAGCAAGCAGATAGCCGTGAGGGATATATTGGATGATGGGATTGTCTATATATTTCACAAATATATTCAGTTCTGTAATTTGAGGTTATATTGTTGTTGAACATTGATAGAGCTTCTACGTCAGTATTCTGATTTGGAACAAATGGTAAATAGTCCACAGTCCTATTTAAATATTTATCACGGAATTCACCTATAGACTAAAAAATATGGTAAAAACTCGTTTAAAAGCTCATGTTTTCATAGGTCTTTATAGAAGCATAAGAATAATCGACTGTTGTAAATATAGTTTGGCTTAATTACGCACTAATTTAGTCATTTATTCAACCTTAAACGTATCGCTGTTTTTGTCTTCGATCCAGCGGTATTCGATGTGATTAGCGATTGCTCTTGCGCAGGAGTTTCCATATTGGTCGCTGATAAAGCCTAATGTCATATCCATACCGGCGCTGACACCTGCTGAGGTGTAATACTTGCCATCGACTACCCAGCGCGTGTGTTTATTCCACTGCACGTTCGCACCTTGACTTACCGCCCAGTGAAACGCTTTTTTGTTTGTGGTGGCGTGTTTGCCATCGAGTAATCTCGTTTTAGCGAGCAGGGCGCTGCCTGTGCATACGGTTAAAACATATTCGCTATGCTCGGCTGCAGTTTTGATCGCTTTAATGAGTGCTGAGTTATCTACTTCTTCTCTTGTGCCTTTACCGCCAGGGATAAACAAAATATCTGCGCTATAGTTTGTGGGATCAAGCCGTTTTGTGGCTATCGATACGCCGTGATGATTGCTGATCATTCCACCTGTGAGTGAATAGAAGGTGAGGGTGTATTGATCGCTTAATTGTCCAAAGATTTCTACCGGCCCAAAAACGTCTAGCGTTTCAAAATCGGTAAAAAGGATGATTGCGACGTTCATGGTATGAGTCTGGTGGTTATTAAAAGGTAGGGCTTGCTAAATATTACCTTAAAATAAAAATACAGCTATAACTATGTGACGAGGTTGTGACAGGGTGGTCAATTAGAGTGATGGATAGGGTGTTTATAGATAAAAAAGAAGGCACCGCTTGTGCGATGCCATCTTTCTTATCGAACCTAGGATTTAGGCTTTAGCAAATTGCTCTGCAACGTAATCCCAGTTGACGACTTTCCACCAGTTCTCGATGTACTCAGGACGGCGGTTGTTGTAGTTCAGGTAATACGCGTGTTCCCAAACGTCTAAGGCGAGGATTGGTGTGCCTTTAACGTCGGCAATATCCATCAATGGGTTGTCCTGGTTTGCTGTGCTGGTTACAGCAAGTTTGCCATCTTTAACGATCAGCCATGCCCAGCCTGAACCAAAGCGTGTGGCTGCTGCATCAGCAAATTCTTTTTTGAATGCATCAAGGCTGCCAAAGGCGCTGTTGATCGCTTCGGCTAATTCACCTTTTGGTTCTCCACCGCCATTTGGGCTCATTGAGTTCCAATAAACGATGTGGTTGTAGTAGCCACCGCCGTTGTTGCGAACCGCGCCGCTTTGGGTAGAAATGTTGGCGAAAATCTCTTCTAGCGATTTATCGGCTAAGTCCGTGCCTTCAATCGCCGCATTAAAATTGTTGCAATAGCCTTGGTGATGTTTGTCGTAGTGCAAATGCATGGTTGCGGTGTCGATCACCGGCTCAAGTGCATCATAGGCATAAGGTAATGCAGGAAGTGTAAAAGACATGATGACTCCTTATTAAAAGTTTACTAGATTGAGTTTATGTTTGATTTCATAAATTATAGGTTATAGCGATTAAATGCAAGGCTTATGGCTAAATGGCAATCTCATTTTATCTTCTTTATTCGTTATTTGATACGCATTATTTGTTGTTTTTATAGGTTTTTTTTCTAACGAGTCATAACGTTTTATAAGCAGCTAATGCGGCTTTACGGCTGCCTTTAATATCCACCATCGGTTGTGGATAATCCGTGTGTGTCCAAGGAGCGAAACATTGTTTTGCGCTGAGACCACGCAGCTCGGGTAACCATTGTTTAAGATAGTGCACCTCAGGGTCAAACTTTTCTGCCTGAGTGAGCGGATTAAAGATACGGAAATACGGCGCTGCATCCACGCCACAGCCGGCAACCCATTGCCAGCCGAGAGTATTGCTCGCGATGTCTGCGTCGATCAAAGTGTGCATAAACCACTTTGCGCCCGCTTGCCAATGCAGGCGTAGGTTTTTCGTCAGCCAAGAGGCTGTCACCATACGTACGCGATTATGCATCCAGCCGGTCGTCCATAGCTCACGCATACCGGCATCCACCAACGGTACGCCGGTTCTGCCTTGCTGCCATGCACGAACCCAATCTTGATGCTCGTTCGCTTCGCGCCAGTTAAAACTGTTGAATTTACTTTGGAAGGGCGTGTGCGCGGTGTCTGGAAAATGATAGAGGATGTGGTAGGCGAATTCACGCCATAATAATTCACGGATAAAATGCTCACTGTCTTCGCCGGTAGCGCTCTGGTGCTTGTTGAGTAAATGAAGCACTTGTTTGGGTGAGAGAGTGCCGATGTTGAGATAGCGCGAGAGTTTGGATGTCCCTTGAGCTTCAGCGGGGAAATCTCGCCGTGAACTGTAGCCATTTAACCGCGTTGCAAACCAATCTGCCGCGTGGCGAAGGGCGGCTTGTTCCCCAGCTTGATCTATTTTGAGTATGGCGCTCACCCAAGCTGGAAGCACGGGAACCTGCTTGCTGATCATACTTTGGTTAATTGGGTCTTTTGCAGCGCTTAAAGAGCTTGGTGCCGATAGGGGCTCGCTGATATCGTTAAGTTGCACGCGTAAACGTTTACTAAATGGCGTGTAGACGCGATAAGGCTGGTCGCTTTGGTTAAAGCTGCGTGGATCAAATGGCTCAAAAAGCACGTTGCCAGGGCTACTATGCACGACAATATTATGGGATTGTAGTTGGGTTTTGAGTGATCGGTCGGCCGCGATACTCTCTGGATCATAGCGGCGATTCCAAAACACCGCGTTGATCGAGCTTTTGTTGATGGTATCAAGTAACACATGCGGCTCAATGCGGCACAACGAGCCGCCAAGTTGTTCAATAGCGCCGCTAAGTTTGGCTAAAGCCAGCGCACGCCAAGCATCAACCGCGCTTTGTGATTGCTCTTTATCTGATTCATCAACGTAGGCTAAATACAGCGGCGCTCTTTGGGCTTGTGCTGCGCGCAGCGCTTGTTGTAAAGTCGGGTTATCGGCAAGTCGTAAATCATGGCCACGAAAGAGATATAACGTGGCCATGAGGCTTTAGTGGTTGCCGTTTTTATTGTGTCGGCGAGTGGTGTGTTTGCGGTTTGCCGGGCGTTTTCCGCCGTTATTGTTACGGCCGTTGCCGCGACGATTGCCTGATTTCTCGCGGCGTTGGCGCTGCTCGTCTTTTAGTGCAGCTAGTGCTTCGTCGCTTGGCGGGATGACATCAGCGAGTAAGTCGTCGTCGATGGAAACAACCGGGACTTTGTTCTCAATGTAATGCTCAATTTCTGGCAAAGAATAGACGTATTCTTCGCAAGCAAAACTGATCGCTTTACCGGTTGCGCCAGCGCGTGCGGTACGGCCGATGCGGTGTACATAGTCTTCAGCGACTTGCGGTAGGTCGTAGTTGAACACATGGCTGACATCAGGAATATGCAAGCCGCGCGCGGCAACGTCGGTGGCGACCACAATATTGGTTTCGCCATTTTGGAAGCTTTTGATCACTTGCTCGCGTTTTTTCTGCGCAATGTCGCCAGAAAGGGCAGCATTCGGATAACCGTTAGCTTCAAGGACTATGCTTAGGCGCTCTAAATCGCGCTTGGTATTTAAGAAAATAATGCTGCGCTGCGGTTGCTCTTTAGCGAGCAGGCCTAAAAGCAGCGGGGTTTTTTCGTGTTTCGCAGTGTGGTACAGCGATTGTTCGACGTTATCAGCGGTTGGATGATCGGCTTCGATGCTTACGGTTTTAGGCGCATTGAAATGCTCATAGGCTAATTCTTGCACTTTTTGCGCCATCGTTGCGCTGAATAAAAGGTTTAGACGCTCTTTAGCTGGTGGCATTTGCTTAAGCAGATAGCGCACATCGTCGATAAAGCCTAAATCAAACATGCGGTCCGCTTCATCAAGCACACACACGTCAATATTCTTTAAGCGGAACACTTTTTGTTTGTATAGATCGATGATTCGCCCAGGGGTGCCGATCACGATATCGATATTGGTCGCTGCAAAAAGGTTTTTCTGGTGTTCGATGTTTGTCCCACCATAAACTGCGAGGCTCTTAAGGCCGGTATAACGGCCCAGTTGGTCGGCGTCTTTTTTAATTTGAATCGCGAGCTCACGAGTCGGTGCGACAATAATCGCCCATGGGCCTTTGGCTTTTGGGTGCACCGGGTTGACCATCAGGTATTGCAATAAGGCGATTAAAAAAGCAGCAGTTTTGCCGGTACCTGTTTGCGCCAAACCCATCACATCGTGGCCTTTAAGCGTTAGCGGCAGGCTTTGTTCTTGGATGGGGGTGGCATGGGTTAAACCCGCATCCTGTAAGGCTTCTTGGATGGATGCATGCAGGGGAAGATCAACGAACGCTGTGTTCGTGGTGTGTTTTTCTGACATATAGGGTGTTATTTTATTCCGATATTAGACTTTAATTTGCCGCAATTATAGCACGTCAGCGCTATTTAGGATGATATACTGCTTAAACTTGTGAACAAGCAATAAAGGATAGGACTATGCGGGTGGCTCTTTTATGTTCAATGGCATTATTGTTAGGCGCTTGTGGGTTTATTAAAACTCAATCGCTCTATGAAGTGCGGATGACTAGCGGTGAACGCTTATATGCGGACAATCGCCCCTCGCTGGATGATGGTTATTACACCTTTTATGATGTGAATGATCAGAAATACATTATCCGCGAGAACTTGGTGTTGTTTATCGAACCAGCCAAATTTAAGAAGTGACGGGTTAGAACATGTCAGGCAAAACCCCTCTTGTGCGTGTGAGCTGTGAGTTCTTTCCTACTTCGACTGATGAAGGCGCTGAAAAGCTTGATGGCGTTCGTCAGGCGTTGTCTGTGTTGGACTGTGAATATTTTTCTGTCACCTACGGCGCAGGCGGTAGTACACGCGAACGCACGCTACAAACGGTGCGCCGTATCTTAGACGAACAAAGTACAAAAGTGATGCCGCATTTAACCTGTGTGGCGGCGAAACGCAGCAACATTGAAAGTATTCTCGATATTTATCAGGAATGGGGTGTGACGCAGTTGATGGCGTTGCGTGGCGATATGCCTTCAGGGATGTACCAAGCTGGCGATTTGCATAATGCGCGTGAGTTGGTTAGTTTGGTGCGCGAGCGTTGGGGAGAAACGGCGAAAATCTATGTCGCGGCTTATCCAGAGATTCATCCGCGCTCGAAAACCCCCGAAGATGATTTGCGTCATTTTAAAGATAAAGTGGACGCAGGCGCGAACGAGGCAGTCACTCAGTATTTTTATAACGTTGATGCGTTTTTGCGCTTTCGCGATGATGCGACGCGTATCGGCGTGGACATTCCGATTGTGCCAGGTGTGATGCCGATCACCAATTACAAACAGCTCGCGCGATTCTCTGATATGTGTGGGGCGCAGATTCCACGCTGGATCCGCAAGCGCTTAGAAGCGTATCAAGACAATAAACAAGATTTGCGGGCTTTTGGCGCTGAAGTGGTGGCGACGATGTGCGCGCGTTTGATTGATGAAGGAGTTGATGCGCTACATTTCTATAGCATGAACCGCGAAGATGCGGTGCTGGCTGTGGCGCAAGAATTAGGTTGGGTGGGGCAGTAATCCCACCTGAACGGAAGGATTTTTATGGCTAAATCGTTATTGCGGTCGTCAGCGGTTATTTCAACAATGACCATGGCGTCCCGAGTCTTGGGCTTGTTGCGCGATATTTTCCTCGCGCGTTATTTTGATACCACAGTCACTGACCCATTTTTTGCTGCACTGCGTATCCCAAATACGTTGCGCCGCTTTTTTGGTGAAGGCGGTTTTGCCAATGCGTTTGTCCCGGTGTTCTCGGCAACAAAAACCGAACATCCGGATAAGCTTAAAGATTTGTTGCGTAACACATCGGGCACGCTGTTTACTATTCTCTTGGTGATTACCATTCTCGGGATGGTCTTTTCAGGCGCGATTGTGTCGTTGGTGGCTTATGGTCTAAACGACAAACCGCAGCAGTTTATTTTGGCCAGCGACATGCTGCGCATTATGTTCCCTTATATTCTGTTGATCTCGCTCACTGCGATGTGTGGTGGAGTGCTCAACACCCATGGACAGTTTGGTGTGCCCGCGTTTACACCTGTGCTGCTCAATGTAGCGATTATCGCGGCGTGCTTATGGCACTACCTGCCCGGCCAAGGGGCGATGGTGGATCCGCTGATTTTGGCTTGGGCTGTATTATTGGGTGGGGTAGCGCAGTTAGCGCTACAGCTGCCATTTTTATGGCGACTCGGTTTGTTGGTGCGGCCAAAATGGGGCTGGAAACATAGCGGTGTGCGCCGAATTATGAAGCTAATGGTGCCGACCTTATTTGGTTCATCGGTGGGGCAGTTAACGATTTTGGTCAATACCTTCCTTGCTTCATTATTGGCCACTGGGAGTATTTCCTGGCTGTATTATTCCGACCGTCTGGTGGAGTTTCCAATTGCCCTGATCGGCGTGGCGCTTGGTACGGTGATTTTGCCAAAGCTGAGTGCGTTGAACGCTGATGATAACCCGAAAGCTTTTTTTGAAACCCTCGATTGGTCGCTAACCTGGGGCTTGTTGATCGGTAGCGCCGCTTCTATGGGGCTGTTTGTACTTGCGCCAACCATTTTGCTGACGCTGTTCTATGGTGGGCATTTCAGCGATTATGATGTGATGATGACGACGATGAGTTTGCGTGCGTATGCCTTTGGTGCTTTTTTCTGGATTTTGGTGAAAGTGCTGGCACCAGCATTTTATTCCCGTCATGACACAAAAACGCCGGTTAAAGCTGGGTTGGTGGCGATGGGCTGTAATATTGTGCTCGCGCTGATACTTAGCCAATACTGGGCGCATGTCGGCTTGGCTGGAGCAAGCGCGCTCTCGGCGCTGATTAATGTGGCGATTCTGGTGTGGTTGCTGCATGGTGAAGGGGTCAAGCTGCTTTCGAGAGTATGGAAATTTTTAATCCAAATTGTGTTAGCCAATGGTGCGATGGCCTCGATGCTTGTTTATTTGCAAGGCGATTGGGCGCTGTGGCTTGCTGAGAGCTTTTGGTGGCGCATAGGGCACTTATTTCTGCTGGTTGGCTGTGGTATTCTTACCTATGTGTTAGCTTTGCGGCTACTGGGTGTGCGATGGAATCAACTGAGATTGGGGAAATAGTGTGAATAAAATTGTGTTCGGTATCAGTTTGCTGGGGATGGTAGTAGCTACGCAGGCAGAACCTTTATTTAACGCGGTAGGTAGTAATACCAACACAGCATCTCCGGCCAGTCAGCCCGTTGGCGAAAACGCACAAGCCATTACCGGATTGAAACTGATCGAGATTGATATCCAAGGGATTGAAAACGAAGAACAAAGAAAAAATGCCTACCTGTTTTTAACCCTCAATCAGGTGGTGAATGAAAATATTAATCGCCCGGATTATGTGAACTTTTTGATTGAAGATGGTGCTAAAGAGATCGCCGAATCACAACAGCCCTTTGGTTATTACAATGTGCGGGTCGATTCAAAGCGTGAGCAAAGCAGTGAAGGATTAATCGTTCACTACACTGTGTCTCTGGGTGAGCCGACGCAGTTGACCAACGTTGATGTGCGTTTGAGCGGTGAGGCGCAAAATGATCCACCATTTGTTGAATTATTAAACGATAACCCGTTGGCGGTTGGTCAGCAGCTTGATCATAAAGCGTATGAAGAATATAAAGCGCGCTTTAAGGCGCTTGCCAGCGCGCGCGGCTATTTCGATGGCCAGTTTGTCGAAAAACGCATTGGCATCAACCCACAAAATAACAGTGCAGAAATTACCCTGCATTTTGACAGTGGTGAACGATATAAATTCACAAACGTTACTTACAACCAAACCGAGCTGACCCCAAATTTATTACAGCGTTTTGTGCCCTTTAGCCCAGGCCAGCCGTATACCTCAAAAGATGTCGCCACGCTGCAGCAAGATTTACAAGGTAGTGGCTATTTTAGCCAGGTACTGGTTGGTGGTGATCCTGATCCGGTGAGCAAAACGGTTCCGGTGGATGCGCAGCTGGAAATGAACAAGAATAAACGCTATCTTATCGGGCTTGGTTATTCGACTGACCAAGGTCCACGGGCGAAATTTGAGTTCAATTGGCGTTGGGTGAATGAACGCGGTCATACTTTTGATGCGAAAACGTTTATCTCAGAAAAGGATATGAGCCTCGATGCGCTTTATCGTATTCCAAGCGATAACCCAACCACAGATTACTATTATCTGCGTGGTGGTGGGCATTATAAAGACAATGATGACTATCGCTCGAAGCGCGCTTTTGCTGAAGGCGGTTATAACTTCCGTCGCGATAAATGGGAACATCGCTATGGCTTGGTGACTGCCTGGGAAGATTTCCGCATTGGCTTGGATCAAGCAGACACCTTGCTCCTTTATCCTCAAGCGCGCTGGACTTACACCTCAACCGAGGATCGCTTAAACCCTGATTCTGGCTATCAAGTATCGCTTGGATTGAAAGGGGCGACCGATCAGCTGGTTTCAGATGTGTCGTTTGTGCAAGCTGATTTGCGTGCGCGCGGCCTGTATTCATTCAATGAACAGCATCGTGTGATCGGTCGTTTTGATTTGGGTGGCTTAGAAACCAATGATTTTCATCGTTTGCCGGTGAGCTTGCGCTATTTTGCTGGTGGGGATCGCTCTGTGCGCGGTTATGCATTTGAGAATATTGGGCCGCGCGATGGTTCTAATACCAACATCGGTGGGCGCTATTTAGCGGTCGGTAGTGTGGAATATGAATACTACTTCAAGCCGGATTGGGCGTTAGCGGCGTTTGTTGATGCAGGCGACGCTACAGATAAAGACTTTGATTTTAAAGTTGGTGCTGGCGTTGGTCTGCATTGGCGCTCACCGGTTGGGCCGATTGATATCGATGTGGCACATGGCTTTGATAAGAATGTGGGCGATAATGTTCGCCTGCATTTAACGATTGGCACGGAGCTTAATTTATAATTTATGCGTGGTTTATGGCGTGGCTTGTGGCGGATCACAAAATGGTTGCTGATAACCATCCTCTGCTTATTGATCGTGCTATTTGCGGCAGTGTTTTATCTGACCGGCACAGAGCATGGCTATCGCCAAATCCCCAAGCTGGTGAATACATTCACCAGTTATCGAATTGATTATGAATCATTAAGCGGTACATTTTGGTCTGAGCAAAGCTGGCGAAAGCTTAAGGTCAGCGGCCCAGCATTAGATTTACAAGCCGAAGAGCTGAGCTTAGATAATGCAACCGCGTTGTTTGCAAAAAAAGTGGGGATTGCGAGCGCGACGTTTCGTGATGCCACTATCAACTTACACCCGCAGGAAAAACCCCAAGAAGAGCAAAAAGAAGGGGGCATTCCCGAATCGTTACCCGATTTACGCCTACCGGTTGATATCGTCTTCCATAATATCGGTTTAGCACGTGTCAGCATCACTCAAGATGACGTGCCGATGCTTGAGATTCATGAAGCAAATGTAGATGGTGCGTGGCTTGATGGACAACTCGAGCTCACTGGTGATGTGGATACTGATCGTGCGGTGGGCGATCTGTCTGTCGCGATACAAACGTATGCCGATTATCCATTGGATATTAATCTTGATGCCGGGTTGGTTAATGACGAAGGTGCGCAGTATCAAAACGTTGTGCTGCGCGGTGAAGGCAGCGCGCTTAAGCCGAATTTAACGATTAAAGCCAGCGGTGATGCGAGCTTAGATGCTTCGTTAACCGGGGTGATTGATTTAGCGGCGCGTCAATTAGATGCGCGCCTTGATTGGCAGGAATTCAGCGCCGCAGAAGGCGCGGTTGCGAGCCCTTCCGGAGTGTTAACCTTGGGTGGGGCGTTTGATGATTTAGCGATTGTTTTAGATAGTGAATTATCGGGGGCGGGCGTACCGACCACTCAGCTTCGCGCACAAGCCAATCTTGGCGCAGACAAACTGCATAATATTGATGTGCTCGCTAAGTTACTCGATGGCGAAGTGCGGCTCCAAGGTGAGGCAGGTTTTGCTGAGCAGCCAAACTGGCAAGGCGAGCTAGCGATTAGCGGGATTAACGCCAGTAAATACGATGAAGCCCTTGATGGCACGATTAACGGTCGTTTGACCACCCAAGGTGAGATGACCAGCGATGGTTTGCATGCGGATGTTTTGGTTGAATCGCTTGATGGGCAGTGGCAGGGGCAACCGGTAAGCGGTCAGGGGCTGCTTGCGTGGCGTGGTGAGCGTTTAAACGCTGAAGATTTTCAACTTATCTTTGCCGGTAATAGCTTACGTGCAAATGGTGGCTTAGGGGGCAGCGACGATACGCTCAATCTAGATATCGAGGCCAAGCATTTGGATGCCGTGGTGGCGGAATTATCTGGGGATGTAAGTGGAGATATTGCGCTGAGCGGTGCGCTTGATAATCCACAAGTTAAAGGGGCGATCGATTGGCGCGATATTGCTTATCAGGGTGCGTATCAATCAGAACAAGGCAAGCTCACCCTTGATGGTGTGCTCAATGCGCTCAATATTCAAGCTGCATTGGTCGCTAGCGGCAAAGATTTACCGCGTAGTGATATTAACGCATCAGTACTCTATACCCCAGAGCAAGTGCGTGATGTTGATGTTACGCTTAAAGCTGGTGATGGTTCGGCGCATATTAGTGGGGCGGTTGATTTAACCCCGCAGATTGCTTGGGACGCAGAAATCACCACCGACCATTTTGATCCTGGGCTGTTCCTTGAAGGCTATAGCGGCAAAGTTGATGCCAAGATCGTTAGTAAAGGAAATGTCAGCGCGCTTGGCGGGGTTAATGCGATTGCTGAAATTAAATCGCTTGATGGCCAGTGGTTTGGCGAAGCGTTAAGCGGCGGCGGCACGGTTACTATTGAAGATAATAATCTCCGTTTAGACGGTTTAGCGCTTGGTATCGGAAACAACAAATTAAGCTTGGGTGGCGCCTTTGATGGCGAAAAGCTCGATTTTGATGTGGACGTTGATGGGCAAAATTTGGCCACGCTTTATGCACCACTTGCAGGTACGTTTAGCGCGAAAGGCCATATTGGCGGCACAAAAAGCCAACCACAGGCCAAACTCGATGTGTCGGCTAAAAATATCGCCTATCAAGATTATCGTGTGCGAGCGCTTGAAGGCACGGTCGATACATCGTTAGAGCGTGATGGCGCGTTTGATAATGTGATTAAGATTGATGGCCTAGATTTGGTAGGACAGCGTTGGGAAACGGTCCGCCTAACCACGCAAGGGATTTACCAGGACCACGCGCTTAAATTTAGCACCAGCGGTGGCGAAGTTAATGTGGATATGAACGCTGAAGGTGGCCTGAAAGGGCTTGATGCGTGGGCAGGTAAACTCAATGCGCTCACAATCAAAGGCGAAGGGCTCGACTGGAAACTCACCAAACCAGCCGATGTAACGCTGTCACCCAAAGCGGTCGCGCTCAATCCGTTTTGTTTGAGCGATCCACATTCGAATTTATGCTTAGATATCGCCTATGCTGAGCAGGCGACAATCAACTACGACATCGCCAAACTATCGCCGAAAAGCTTTGCGTATTGGTTGCCGGATATGATCTCGCTCGGCACAGAGGCAAGCGGTAAAGGCACGATCAATATCGATCAGGCAGGCGCCATTAACGGAACAGCGAATATCGCGCTCTCACCGGGTCAGATTCGTATTAGCCCACAAGATGGTGCACCGATCACCTTGCATCTGCAAGAAGCCCAGGCAAAAGCGGTATTTTCAGGCTCTGAAGCGAATGTTGGCATGGCTTTGTCGTTTAGAGATGCGGGAGAATTTATCCTTGATGGTAAGGTGAATAACTTCAGCGATCCGAGTATCGCTGGGCGCTTGCAAATGGATGTGCCAGATGTTGGTAAGTTTAAATACCTCGTGCCACAAGTCAGCGAATTACAAGGTCGTGTTCAGGGCGATCTGCGGTTTTCTGGTAAAGCTAGCGATCCGGCAATCGGTGGACAGATTATTTTGGATGATGGTCGTGTGGTTATCCCAGAATACTCCACCGAGCTTAATGACATTCGCTTGGAATTATCGGCCAGGCAAAGCGGACAGATTGATATCTTAGGTAATGTTGGTACACCAGAAGGGGCGCTTGATATCAATGGGGCGTTGAATTTATCTCCTTTGACGCTCAATATGAACCTAAGCGGCGATCGCTTACTGCTTGCGGATGCTGAGACAATGCGAGTGGTGGCATCCCCAAAGTTTGATGTGGTCATCGACCCTGATACAGGGATCACGCTTAATGGGGATGTGCTGATTCCTGAGGCCAAGATTTCGATTCCTGATACTTCATCAGGTCGCAGCCTTTCTGAGGATGTGGTGATCGTTGGTGAGGATAAACAAAATGCCCAGGAAAAGCTTGAAGAAACGCAAACGCCGTTTAACGCCAAAATTGGTTTGCAGCTTGGCGATAATGTGTATTTTAAAAATAAAGATGTTGATATTCGGTTGCTTGGCGGCATTAATATCACCATGTTGCCCAGCCAGCCCATCACTGCACGTGGCACAATCTCGATCGCCAGCGGGGAATATAAACTCTACGGTCAGGAGCTCAATATTGAGCGTGGGGATGTGGTTTTTTCCGGGGGGAATATCGCCAATCCCTACATCAATTTCCTAGCGCTGCGTGAAGTGGAAGATGTGAATGTTGGGGCTGAGGTTAAAGGCAGCGTGGATACTTTGCAGCTGACCCTTACCTCGACGCCGATTATGCCTGATTCAGCAATTTTATCGTATTTATTATTTGGACGATCGCCTGATAGCGGCACCGATGCTAACGCCTTACTACAAGCGGCAGGAAACTACGCCGTGGGTGGCTTGGTGTCTGATGAGATTACCGAAAGCACAGGCTTGGATGTGTTTGATCTCGGTATCAGCGGTTTAGAAGCCGGTAAATATCTCGGTGAAGATATTTATGTCGGTATGCAAAGCGATTTCTTTAATGCAGTCACCGAGTTTATTGCCCGCTACCAATTCACTGATCGCTTAAAAGCTGAAGCGAGCACCAGTGGCGATGTGCAGGCAATCGATTTCATCTATGAATTTGAAACGGATTGATCGAATTACGGTATTCGTTATTGCGGTTGCCACATTTTTAAGCGCCTGCAGAGCACAATTGCCTTTGTCTCATGAGACAGATTTCAATGGTTATTACGCGAGTAGCGCGTACGTACAGCGCGATCAAGGTGCAGATTGGATCGCTGTGTTCGTTAAAGCGCAAAGCGATCAGACTATGGATATCACGGTGCGTTCACGTGCTGATGTTAAAAAACCAGCCACTTGTGCATATAAGGCAATAGCGCAGAAGGTAGCGCAGGGCGTGTATCAATCATCGTATAAAGACACGACCATTCGTTATCACTTTAGCGAAGCTCAGTTGGAGATTGAAATTCCGAACGCAGAATATGCTACATTAATTCAAGATTTTTGTTCAGGTGGTGCAACCCTGGCAGGCGTTTATCACAAAACTAATGACGTAATCGACTAAGGTGCATTTAATAGCGCACATTTACCTGACAGCAATCATTGGCTATGACCAAAACGCTATAATCTTCTTTGCTTAAGCTGGAGAAAAAACTATGAAGGCAACATTTTTATTGGTGGCAACAAACCTTGGCGTGATGGCCGTGCTGGCGGTGATTTTTGAGCTGTTTGGTATCAACCAAGCCTTGGCACAGCAAGGCTCGAGTAGCTGGAGCTTTTTGGCTTTTGCCTGCATTTATGGCTTTGCGGGTTCGTTTATTTCCTTGATGCTCTCTAAAGGCATGGCCAAAAAACAAATGCGTGTGCAGCTGATTGAAAACCCGAGTAATGATACTGAGCGTTGGTTAGTTGAAACCGTACGTCGCCAAGCTGAAAAAGCTGGTGTGGGTATGCCGGAAGTGGGTATTTTTCAGCAACCATCTCCGAATGCCTTTGCCACTGGTGCGAATAAAAATAAAGCGTTAGTCGCTGTGAGTACCGGTTTATTGCAGCATATGAATGCTGATGAAGTGGAGGCTGTGCTCGGGCATGAAATGGCGCACGTGAGTAATGGTGATATGGTGACTTCAGCGCTGATTCAAGGCACAATTAACAGCTTTGTGATTGTTTTTGCGCAAATTATTGCCTCGATGCTGAGTCGTGGTAGCAATGGTCGTAGTAGTAGAGCGGGCTATTTTGCCACCTATATGGTGCTACAAATGGTGCTGGGCTTTTTAGGCTCGATGATTGTGATGTGGCATTCACGCCATCGCGAGTTTAAAGCCGATGCTGGTGGCGCGCATTTTGCGGGTAAGCATAAAATGATTGCCGCATTAGAAGCCTTGCAACGTGCGCAACAGCAGGGCGCAGAAGGGGCAATGGCAAAGGATTTCAAAGCGTTTGGTATTGTGCCGATGAATGGTCTATTCGCCACCCATCCACCGTTAGAAAAACGCATTGCGGCGCTTAAATCGCTATAACTGACGTACTGGCGCTACCTGAATGTATTGAGGTAGCGCTTGAATCAATCTTTCTCGATGTCTTGTAAGAATTGCGTGAATAGCGTGGATAACGTAGGCATCGCATCATGGAGCATATGATCGCCAGCAATGAGATGCAAGCTGGCGTTAGTTTGGCGCGCATAGCGCACTGAATGTTCGTATAAAATCACTTCATCATCCCAACCATGCACAATACTGATCGGTGCATCTAAATCGAGCGGGTAGCGTTGGTTTGTATAACGCGGCACAAAGAGCGCCGGGGCAATCAAAAATACCCCTTTAAGCTGTTGACAATGCTTAGCCGCAAGGATTGAGGTATAACCGCCCATCGATGAGCCAAGTAATACGATCGGTTCTTCTAAGGGCTCAACCAAGTGGATTAAGCGCTTTAAACGTTCATCAGGGTCTTGGGTGTCGCTATCATTCACGCGATGCGTGGTATGGCCTAATTGCTCAGCACTGCGTGCTAAGTAAACCATTTTTTTCGCGTTTGCTGAGCTGCCGCGACCGTGAGAAAGAATGATATGCATGGGTGTCCCTTAGTTAGGATGATAACGGATCTATTGTCGCAGACGGGTCAGCTAAATCAAGTCTAATCGTGTATTCACTGCCTATTCTTAATGGCTTATTGAGGCCTTTGTCGATAGACTAAGCGCAGTATTAATCTTTTCATCAGGTGTTCTCGTGAGTCACAATAGTCCCAAGCAGATTCTCAATCATATTCATGAATTGCTCGAGCGCCACGATTTAGAAAATAAGGTGTCAGCGCGCCAAGCCGAGGCAAAAAATATGCCGGTGATTGAGCACTTGCTTGAGCGTCGGCACAACCAGGAAATCCGTCGCTATGTGTCACAATTGCACTACGCGGATATCGCGGATTTACTCGAATCATTGCCGCTCGATGAGCGCCGTTTGATTTGGCATATGGTCAGCGGCGAGATTGATGGTCGTGTGCTGTTAGAGATTTCTCCAGCTGCAAGAGATAGCTTGATCGCGGAATTAGATGAGGCGGAAGTGGTGCAAATCGCCACCCAGCTTGATTCTGATGAGTTGGCAGATATCACGCCACTTCTGGATGACGACACAGTTGATGAAATCATCGAGGCACTCGATGAACAGGCGCGTGAAGAATATGACAAGGCGCGCCACTATCCGGAAAATCAAATCGGCGCGCTAATGGATTTTAATCTGTTGAAAGTGCGCGAAGACGTGTCGTGTAAAGTCGTGTTTCGTTATTTACGCCGTTTTAAAGAATTGCCAGATCAGGCAGATAAAATCTTTATCGTTGATGATTACAATACGCTACTCGGCGCACTATCGATTCGCCGCTTGCTGACCAGCAAACCCAAAGCAATGGTGCGTGATTTATACAACCGCGAAACAGTTACCTTTCACGCGCATGATAACGTTGAAGAAGTCGCGAATGCGTTTGAGCGCTATGACTTAATCACCGCCGCAGTGGTTGATGAACATCATCGCCTGATCGGGCGAATTACCATCGATGAAATGGTTGATGTATTGCGTAGTGCCGGTGATGCCGATATGCTCGGTATGGCCGGGGTGAGCGTGATGGAAGACTTGTTCTCACCAGTCGTTGATGCGTTTAAATCGCGTTGGTTGTGGTTGGTGATCAACCTCTGTACGGCATTTTTTGCTTCACGCGTAATCGGGGTGTTTGAAGGCTCGATTGAGAAAATCGTTGCGCTCGCTTCATTGATGCCGATTGTCGCTGGGATTGGCGGCAATGCGGGGAATCAAACCATCACCATGATTGTGCGTGCGATGGCGCAAACCGTCTTTAGTTGGGCGCAAATCCGCGAACTACTGATGAAAGAGATTAGCGTCGCCTTAATTAATGGGGTTATTTGGGGCAGCTTACTCGCGGTGATTACCTATTTCTTATACGATAACCCGATGCTTTCTTTCGTCATGCTGTTAGCCATGACGCTGAACTTATCGTTAGCGGCGATCATGGGGGTGATGATCCCTTCAATCATGCAGAAAACCGGCCGCGACCCGGCGCTAGGTTCTAGTGTATTAATCACCGCGTGTACCGATTCTGGCGGCTTTTTTATCTTTCTAGGGCTAGCGAGTTTGATGCTGCTTTAAGGGCTTTTATAAGAGATACAATGCGCTAAATCTGCACTGTAGTGATGTTAATAACGTATTACCAAGTGCTGGGAAATGCCCATATGTTGTCATAGCCTTGTTGGCTGAGTAGGGCAGCTGCATAACGTGTACGACCACCGGCTGCGCAAACGAGTAAATAGGGTGTTTCTGGGTTGAGATGTTCTGCCGGTTGCTCTAATAGTTCACCCATAGCAATAATCACATCGGCTTGAGGTAATGGACGTAGCGCAGATTCTTCTTTATTGCGGATATCCACGATACAAAAACCGTCGCTTTTTGCTTGATCAATACTGTGTGGGTAAATCATAATTTTACGCTTAATTCAAAATACTGGTCATCATACGCGTTTTAAAATAATTTGTATATTCATATAATTATCGTCTATTATGGATTATTCACACAACTGGGAGACGATGATGAGAAAGCAAACATTGTTATTAGCAATGGCCGCAGGGTTAGCAAGTTCAGCGGTCTTGGCAGAACAAACCATCAATTTATCGTATAACGGCGCAGCGGATGCACAGAAGAACGCCGTACACGCGTTTGCTGAGAATTTGCAGCAGTTAGTGGAAGAAAAAACCAATGGGGAAATCACACTCAAGCTTTATCCCAATTCCATGTTAGGCGAAGAAGAGGCTCGCATGGAGCAAACCATGACGGGTCCAAATCTTAATATCGCTTCATTTGCCGGTATCTCGCCTTTAGTTCCAGAAATCTATGTCAGTGCCACGCCATTTATGTTTGCTGACTTTGCTGAAGCGCGCGCATTTTTTGATCAAGGCAGCTATTGGCAGATGGTTAAAGATGCACTGAAAGAACGTGCTGGCGTTGAGATGTTAGCTGTTGTAGAAGAAGGTGGTTTTTTAGCCTTTACCAATAATGAACGCCCAATTCATGAGCCAAAAGATTTTGAAGGATTACGTTTCCGCGCAATGGATCCAAGCCAAGTCGCTTTATATGAAGCCTTTGGTGCATCTGGTACGCCTATCCCTTGGACCGAAGTCTATATGGCATTAAAAACCAGCGTGGCTGATGGGCAAATGAACCCACCAATGTATATCATTATGGGTAGTTTATACGAAGTTCAGAAGTATCTGACTTTGGCAAATATTCAATATTCCGATCAGTTTCTTGTAGGTAATGCCGCAATGTTAGATAGTTGGGATGATGCGACACGCCAGGCATTTGACGAAGCCGTTGCTGAGGCAAACGAACAGGCTCGAGCAGCTAATGAAGCGCAAGTGGAAGAACGCATTGCCTACTTGGCAGAACAAGGAATGGAAGTGATTCGTCCAACGGATGAACAACTTGAAGCTTTCCGTAAAACCGCGAGCCCTGCTTATCAAGACTGGTTACAAGAACAAGATATTGCACAAAGCTATTTGGATGCAGCTCAGGCAGATGTTGCGAAATAGCACTCAATCGACAGGGTACTTTAGCGATATGACAGATATGTTCTGTTTATCGCTCAAGGTATCCTGTTTATTTCTAACAGGCTTTTGACGCATGCTTTAGGCCTTTCCGTATAACGCTAGTAATATATTTTTATGCGACAGAAAATCTTGGAAATGATTGCAAGGTTGAGTATTAGCATTGCTGCTTGCTTGGTGATTATCAATGTTTTGGTGGTTATGTATGGCGTAACGACGCGATATCTACTGGGTGGCGCGCCTATTTGGACCGATGAACTGTCTCGCTACAGCATGATAGCTACGGCGATGCTCGCCGGTGGTGGTACATGGGTTTATGGCAGGCATATGCGTGTGGCGTTGGCTGAGCGATTTCTGCCCGTACACGTTGTCCGTTGGGTTGTGTATTATCAGTGGCTGCTCAGCTTAAGCTTTGCGGTGATTGGTACGTATATGACCTGGCGCTATGCTTTGTCAGTATCTATGTTTACTTCTCAAGGATTAGGGATTAGTCGTAGTATTCCGATGCTCAGCATGCCATTAGGGTTTGGTTTGCTTAGTCTTGCTATAGTCGTTCATGGACCATCGCCATTACCACGGCAGGTGGTGCAATAATGCTGATAACAATGTTCATTGTTTTTGTGGCTCATGTCCTGATTGGTGTGCCACTTTTTTTGCGCTATTAGTGACGGCGTTATGTGGCTTCTTTTTTGTTGATATGAGTTTGTTGTGGCAAACGATGCCCCAACAGTTTTTCTCTGGTATTGATGTATTCTCACTCATGGCCATTCCACTGTTTATTCTCGCCGGTAATTTAATGAATGCGGCAGGCCTAACAGATCGGTTGATGTTGGTTGCACGGCATTTGGTGGGGCATTTCCGTGGTGGATTAGGGCATGTAAATGTGGTCGGTAGTGTATTTTTTGCTGGTGTGAATGGTTCAGCAGTGGCAGATACCTCTGCACTCGGTTCACTACTGGTACCAGCCATGCGCAAAGAAGGCTATTCAACGGCATTTGCTGCGGGTTTAACAGCTGGCTCATCGCTTATTGGGCCGATTATTCCGCCTTCAATATTCATGATTTTGTATGGTGCGTTAACCAATACTTCGGTAGGTGATTTATTTTTGGCCGGTGTGATACCGGGTTTGCTACTTGGCGTGGCGTTTATGCTGATGAACTTTTCCTACGCTTGGCGGCATCATTTATCTAAAAATGATAGCTGGCCAGGGTTTGGTGCTTTGTTGCGAGCGATGTTGGTTGCTTCTCCAGCATTGGTTGCGCCATTTATTATCGTTGCCGGAATTGTTGCTGGAAAAGTGACCGCGACTGAATCAGGTGCGTTGACCGCTGTTTATGTGGCGCTAAGCGGGTTTGCATTGCGTGAATTGACGCTTAGTAGCCTATGGCAGGCATTAAAAGAAACTGCGATTTTAAGTTCTGCGATCTTCTTAATTATTGCCGCTTCTTCAGTGGTGAGTTGGTTGCTTTCCTATGCACAAGCACCGCAGCAGTTTGTTGCGTTACTCACGCCATTTGTTGACTCACCAACAATGATTTTATTACTCATCAGCTTGCTGACCTTTATTACGGGCATGTTTATGGAAGAGGTCTCAGCGCTAACATTGCTAACGCCAGTATTCCTGCCCGTAGCGATGATGGCTGGGGTTGATCCGGTGCATTTAGGAATTGTGGTGACGTTAAATATCACTATCGCGTTGATTACACCGCCTATGGGCGCTTGTGTCTATGTCGCAGCAGCCGTCAGTCAGCTCGATATTTTGCAGTTATTCAAAACGATTTGGCCGTTTGTCCTGACGGCAATATTTGTACTGTTATTAATTATATTTTTCCCAATACTGGTGCTCTGGCTACCACAAACGTTAGGGTAATTATGTCGCAAACTCTATCTATTCCTCCATTTATTGATCCTGATTGGGCAAAAGTTCATAGCATACCGATTTATGATGATGGCAGTCGGCTCGAGCGTATTCCCGAAAAAGCGTACTGGTTGATTGAGCCTGTTTATGCTTATTATGAGATTGAAGGTGCAATAGGACAATGTTATCTACGACCTTCAGTCATCGAACGTCTTGAGCGTGCGGCGCGTACTATTGAACGCGCAGGGTTACTCATGCAAATCCTGGATGGTTGGCGTCCACCGAGAGTGCAACAGGCGCTTTATCAATCGTTATATGATAGTTATCAGCAGCAATATCCGGATGAGGGTGAAGCTCAATGGCATAAGCGTACACAATATTTTGTCTCGCTTCCTTCTGAGCAATTGCATAAGCCTAGTCCGCATCTCACCGGTGGTTCGGTGGATGTTACCTTATGTAGTGCTGAAGGTGAGCCGCTAGATATGGGTAGTGAGTTTGATGAGGCAAGTGAGCGGTCTTATAGTGACGCTTATGAGCACCAGGCAGGGGACATACGTAAGCGCCGTCGATTACTTTATCAAGCAATGATAGAGGCAGGGTTCACCAATCTTTCCAGCGAATGGTGGCATTATGATTATGGTAACCAGTCATGGGCCTATCATCGTGGGGAAACCAATGCACATTATGGCCTGATTTATTTGGATTAACGCGTAAAGAAAAACCCGCCGATTGGCGGGTTGATGGTTACAGGTTATCAAAAAAGCTTTTTACGTTATCGAAGAAGCCTTTTTCTTTGGGGGCGTGGCGGTTGCCGCCTTCGTTAATCGTTTCCGCGAATTGCTCAAGTAGCGCTTTTTGTTCGCTAGAGAGCTTCACTGGCGTTTCGATATTGACCGTACAATATAAATCGCCTTCGCTGCGACTGCGCACCGATTTAACGCCTTTACCTTTCAAACGGAATACGCGTCCGGTTTGTGTTTCCGCTGGAATGCTGAGTTTCACGCGTCCAGCTAAGGTCGGCACTTCAAGCTCACCGCCTAAACACGCTGTGACAAAGCTAATTGGCATCGAGCAGTGTAAATCATCGCCTTCACGGACAAAAATTGGGTGCTTACGTACACGAACTTCAACGAATAAATCGCCAGATTGTGCGCCGTTCTCACCGGCTTCGCCTTCACCAGACAAACGAATGCGGTCGCCGCTATCAACCCCTGCAGGGATGCTGACGGTGAGCGTTTTCTGCTCACGAACGCGTCCGCTACCTTGACAGTTATCACAAGGATTCTCGATGATATCGCCTTTGCCTTTACAGTTCGGGCAGGTTTGTGCGATAGAGAAAAAGCCTTGTTGCATGCGTACTTGACCGGCACCCTGACAGGTCGGGCAGGAGCGTTTCTTCGAGTTCTCAGCAGCGCCGCTACCGCTACATTTCTTACAGCCTACTTGGGTTGGGATGCGGATCTGTTTTTCGCAGCCAGTGATCGCTTCTTCGAGTGATAAATCGAGTTCATAAGCTAAGTCACGACCACGGTTGGCACGTTGACCACCTTGACGTCCGCCACCAAAAATATCGCCGAATACATCACCAAAGATGTCGCTGAAATTGCCGCCACCAAAGCCGCCAGCGCCACCAAACCCGCCTTGACCATTACCGTTAGCGGCGTCAAAGCCAAAGCGGTCGTAAGTGGCACGCTTTTGTTCATCAGACAAAATATCGTAGGCTTTTTTCACGTCTTTAAAACGTTGCTCAGCAGTATCGTCGCCAGGGTTGCGATCGGGGTGATGCTTCGCAGCCATTTTACGATACGCTTTTTTGATCTCGTCAGCTGAGGCGTTTTTCTCGACGCCAAGAATTTTGTATAAGTCTTTTTCTGCCATCATAGTCTATCAATAAAGGGGCGGATGACCGCCCCTAGTGAGTTTACTCGGCCTTTATTGACCGTCTTTGTTTTCCTTAACTTCTTCGAAGTCGGCATCAACCACATCGTCAGATTGTGCTTGTTCGCCTTCTGCGCTCTGTGCTTGTTCACCGCCTGCTTGCTCGGCCATCTTTGCATACGCTTTTTGCATCAGCGGGCCAGAGGCTTCCATCAACGCTTCATTTTTCGCTTTGATCTCATCCAAATCGCCAGCGTCAATCGCTTCACGTAACGCTTTGATTGCCGCATCGACTGGTTCACGCTCTTCAGCGCTGACTTCATCGCCTAAGTCTTCGATGGATTTCTCAACGCCGTGAATCATGGATTCTGCGCTGTTTTTTGCTTCCACGGTTTCTTGGAATTTTTTGTCTTCCTCGGCGTGCGCTTCAGCGTCTTTCACCATGCGCTCGACTTCGTCATCCGACAGACCAGAGCTTGCTTTAATCACAATCGATTGCTCTTTACCGGTTTCGTTGTCTTTCGCTGACACATTGAGGATGCCGTTGGCGTCAATATCAAAGGTAACTTTGATCTGTGGCATGCCACGTGGCGCAGGACGGATATCGGTTAAGTCAAAGCGACCTAGCGATTTGTTGCCAGTTGCTTGCTGACGCTCACCTTGCAATACATGAATGGTTACCGCAGTTTGGTTGTCTTCAGCAGTTGAGAACACTTGATCAGCGTTGGTTGGGATCGTGGTGTTTTTCTCAATCAACTTGGTCATCACGCCGCCCATGGTTTCGATACCTAACGACAATGGGGTGACGTCTAGCAACAACACGTCTTTGACATCACCACCAAGCACACCACCTTGAATCGCAGCGCCCATTGCAACCGCTTCATCAGGGTTTACGTCTTTGCGTGGCTCTTTGCCAAAGAAGTTTTTCACCACTTCTTGAACTTTCGGCATGCGCGTTTGCCCACCGACTAAGATCACGTCTTTGATGTCGCTGCTAGAAACACCAGCATCCTGTAACGCTTGTTTACATGGTGCGAGGGTGCGTTGGATCAGCTCATCAACCAATGATTCCAACTTCGCACGGCTCATCTTGATGTTCAAGTGCTTAGGACCTGAGGCATCGGCTGTGATGTACGGTAAGTTGATTTCGGTTTGCTGGCTCGAAGACAGCTCGATCTTCGCTTTTTCTGCTGCTTCTTTTAGGCGTTGCAGGGCGAGTGAATCGTTCGCTAAATCAATGCCGCTGTCTTTTTTGAACTCGGCCACTAAATAATCGATGATGCGTGCGTCGAAATCTTCACCACCTAAGAACGTATCACCGTTGGTTGAAAGGACTTCAAACTGATGCTCGCCGTCTAAATCAGCCATTTCGATGATCGAGATATCAAAGGTACCGCCACCTAAGTCATAAACTGCGATTTTCGCATCTTCTGCTTTACGATCCATACCGTAGGCCAAAGCTGCAGCGGTCGGTTCGTTGATGATGCGCTTAACGTCCAAACCTGCGATCTTACCGGCATCTTTAGTTGCCTGACGCTGGCTGTCGTTAAAGTACGCCGGAACAGTAATGACCGCTTCGGTAACTTTTTCACCTAAATAATCTTCGGCCGTTTTCTTCATTTTTTGCAGGACACGCGCAGAAACTTCTGGTGCTGCCATTTTTTTGCCGTTGGCTTCTACCCACGCATCGCCATTATCGGCTTTAACGATGTTATACGGCACTAAGTCAATGTCTTTTTGTACCGCTTGTTCGTCAAAACGACGGCCGATTAAACGCTTAATCGCATACAGCGTATTTTTCGGGTTAGTGACCGCTTGACGTTTGGCTGGTTGGCCAACCAATACTTCGCCTTCTTCGGTGAACGCAACAATCGATGGTGTGGTACGTCCGCCTTCAGCGTTTTCGATCACACGTGGCTTATCGCCGTCCATGACTGCGACACATGAATTAGTGGTTCCTAAATCAATACCAATAATTTTACCCATGGTTTCCTCACTATAACTATTAAAAATTAATCTGTTCTATAGATGGTGCTGATAATGAAAAATTCAAGCCCACCTTAAAAATTAGTCTGCGGCCTTGGCAATAACCACTTGTGCTGCGCGAATAACTCGGCCATTTAACACATATCCTCTTTGGGTGACGTGCAACACACTGTTTGGCTCGGCGTCTGCATTTGGTAGAGAAGCTACCGCTTCGTGTTGTTCAGGGTTGAATTTCTCACCCTCGGGGTTAATTGTTTCCACGCCGTGCTTGGCCAGCGTTTCATTTAACAATTTCAAGGTCATCTCAGAGCCTTCGATAAATTGCTCAATCGCTTCAGCGTTGTGTTCGCCATTCTTCGCAGCATCAATACCAAGGGTTAATGAGTCGAGCACTGGCAATAAATCTTTAATTAGACGCTCGGTAGCGAATTTGTGCGCGCTTTGTAACTCACGTGCCTGACGCTTACGCAGGTTGTCATTTTCTGCGCGCTCACGAATCACCTGCTCGCTTAAAGCAGCCACTTTTTCTTCTAAAGCAATCATCGCTTCATCAGCTATGGCCTCATCACCTTCGACTTGAAGCGTTGCCTCATCATCGATTTGAAACCCGTTATCATCGCGCGGCATCTCGTCCGCTTTGTGCTCGTCTTGCATGTCGACCTCAAATATGACTTAAAACTGTCTCTATTAATGTGGGCGGTGTGTTTTTTTTCAAGGGGCAGTGTGCGCTCTACGCTAAATATTTAGCGTAGAACTAGCTTTGAGGGTTAATACGTAAGTGTTTTAAGGTTTTTTCGTGAGCTGATCAAGCAGTTCATTAATCGCTTCAATAGCTGTAATCGCTTCGTCGCTGCGCTCTTTGATGAGTGTGGTTGGGCCGCTCATGCGGTAAATGCCGGGGTTATTTTGCAGTAGAGCAAATAACGCATCGGTATTGATGTTTGGATCGGCATTGAAAGTTAGGGTGATGGTTGCCTCATCAGCAAGAATGGCCACGATGCCGAGTGCTTCAGCGTGAAGTTTGAGCTTGGCGCGGGCAAAAAGATTCTTTGCCGCTTGTGGTAGTCGGCCAAAGCGGTCGGTGGTTTCCACGGCGAGTTCGTCGATGCTTTCATTATCACGACATTGACTAAGCCGCTGATAGCAGATTAAACGAATATGCGGGTCATAGATATAATCATCAGGTAGCAGCGTCGGTTCATGAAGCTCGATGTTGACGCGTTCTTGTTCATGTTCTGGGTCAAAGCTCTCCCCAGATTTGAGCGCACTGACCGCGCGCTCGAGTAAATCGAGGTAGTAACTCATACCGATTTGCTGAATTTGGCCACTTTGCTCATCGCCAAGCAGCTCTCCTGCGCCACGAATCTCTAAATCCTGGCTGGCGAGCAAAAAGCCGGCACCAAGGCTGTCTAGGGTAGTAAAGGCATGAAGACGACGCTGTGCGTCTTTATTGAGTGTTTGCCAAGAAGGCGTGAATAAGTAGGCGTACGCCTGGTGGTGACTACGGCCAACACGCCCGCGTAGCTGATGCAACTGTGCGAGTCCAAGCTTATCGGCGCGATTAATCAAAATGGTATTGGCGTTCGGGATATCGATGCCTGATTCGATGATCGTGGTGGCGATCAGGATGTCATAGTGGCGGTTATAGAAATCCTGCATGATGTGCTCAAGCGCGCTTTCACGCATTTGACCGTGCGCCATGCCGATACGTGCTTGTGGTAGTAGCTCTTGCAGGCTACGCGCAACGCGCTCGATACTCGATATATCGTTATGCAAGAAAAACACTTGCCCACCGCGATTGAGCTCGCGTTCACAGGCTTCCTCGATGATGCCCGGATCATAATCACTGATGATCGTTTGCACTGATTGCCGACCAACAGGCGGGGTGGCGATGATCGAGATATCGCGTAAGCCGCTGAGCGCAAAATTGAGCGTTCGTGGGATTGGGGTGGCGGTTAGGGTGAGCAGGTTGACGTTAGCGCGCAGGCTTTTCAGCTTTTCTTTATGACGCACGCCAAAGCGCTGTTCTTCATCAATAATCACCAAGCCAAGATTGGCGAATTGCACGTCTTTCTGTAGCAGGCGATGGGTGCCGATAATGATGTCAGTTTTGCCGGCGGCAAGGTGCTCGAGGCTGGCTTTCTGCTCACTGGCGCTGTTAAAACGCGATACGGCATCGATATTGAGCGCGTAATCGGCGCAGCGATCTAAAAAGTTATGATAATGCTGGTTGGCGAGTAAAGTGGTTGGTGCAATCAGCGCAACCTGCTGTCCGGCCAAAACCGTGGCATACGCTGCGCGCAGCGCGACTTCGGTTTTACCAAAGCCGACATCGCCACAAACGATCCGATCCATCGGTTGGCTGCGCTCAAGATCAGCGAGCACGGTATCAATCGCATGTTGTTGATCCGGCGTTTCATCGAAGCGAAAATCTTCGGCAAAAGTGGTGAGCGCTTTATGATCAAGAGTAATTGGCGTGCCTTGTGCTGCTTCACGCTTGGCATACAGGGCCAGCAGTTCACTCGCGGTATCGCGTACTTTAGCGCTGATTTTGCGTTTATTGCTCTGCCACTGTTTGCCGCCGATATCGTGCAACGGTGCGCTGTCTGGATCACCACCACTATAACGGGTGATCAAATCTAAATCAGTCACCGGGACAAACAGGCGACTGCCTTTGGCGTATTCGATGGTGAGTAGTTCTTCATCGTCATCTTCCAAGCGTTGCAAACCTTGGTAGCGTCCGACGCCATAATCAGTGTGCACGACTGGTGCGCCAATAGTTAAATCCTGCAATGACTGGATAATGCTCGCAGGATCTTGTGCGGCTTTTTGTCGGTAATTTGGCGCAACCGGGGCGGTGTGTAAGTCGGCTTCTGATAAATGCACCGCTTCACCGTCATGGAAGCTGTAGTGCATCGGTGAGACATAGAGGTTTAGGCCAGCGCTATTGTCCCAATGATCTGCGTTTTTCGCCTCAGGATGGGATTTTAGCAAGCGTTCTTGCCAGTATTCTCGGCTGCCGTTGCCCGGCAGGTGAAGGTGCGCTGTGCTGTGGGCGTTAATTAAATCGAGCCACTGTGCTTCTCGATCCTCACGTGTGCCGCTAAAGGCAATACTCTGCGCGCGTTGGGCAAAGGTGTGTCGTTCTAAGCGGGCAAGTTGTTCGCTTACTGTATCAGCGTTTAGCCACAGCATTTCTGGCGGTAGCAAGCTGCGTTCACGTAAGGGATTGGTGCGCTCAAAACGTTTCTCACAATAGCTTTGGTGTTTGTGGAGCGCCTCGCTAACCCCATCGCTTATGACCAGGCGCGTTTGTGATGGCAGATAATCAAATAAGCTCGCGCTTTCATCAAAAAACAGCGGGAGATAATATTCCAGCCCTTGTGGGGTACGTCCGTCGCTGACTTGTTGGTAGAGCGCGTGGTTGATAATGTGCTCACCAATCGCCTCACGTGCGCGCTGACGAAAACACACCCGTCCACTATCGGATAAATCGAGCTCACTACGCGGCAAAATACTCATTTGTTTGAGTTTGCTAATGGTGCGCTGGTTTTCGATATCAAAGGTGCGGATCGATTCAATCTCATCGTCGAACCATTCTAAACGGATCGGGTGGGTAGCGCCCATCGGAAATAAATCGACCAAACTACCGCGCGCAGCAAATTCGCCTTTTTGTGCAATCAGTGTATTGGACTGATAACCGGCTTGTGCGAGGCGAGCGATAAAATCTTCACGCTTTAGCTGATCGCCGATGCTGAGATGAATACCATAGGTGTCTAGGTGGGTTTGTGGGCACAGGCGCTGGCGGAGTGTGCTGGCAGCGACCACAACTACGGCTTGTCGCCGTGTGGGCAGTTCAGCGAGCACACGTAGGCGCTCTGAAACGAGATCCGGGTGTGGGGTATAAGGGTCATACGGCAGGGTTTCCCAATCGCTAAACCAATACAGCGAAGGATGTTGCGCTGCTGGCAGCCAGAATTGTAAGCAGCGATAGGTATATTCCGCCCAACGGGTATCCGGGGTGACGACGAGGTGAACATGTTTGCCGCTGAGTTGGTTGTGGAGGTGGTAGGCAAGATGTTTGAGCGTTTCGTGAGCCATAAACAGAATAAGTTGAGCAAAGCCGCGATTATACGGGATATGGTCGCGCTTGTAATGTGATGATCCAGATAAGCGCCGACGACCGGGTTTATGATTATAGATACTGAATTAAAACTAATTATTATTTAAGAAAAATAATTGAAACTGGTAATGGTTGAGAGAGTTATTCGCAACATCAATAAAATTGTTAGTTAATACAGGACATTAACTTTCTATTGTTAACTATACTTTGGTTTCTATAAAATATTTTTGACTTAAGCATTGATTGCTGCCCATACTGCAGCCATTTTTATAACGGAGGACACAACAATGCAAGGCAACCCAGAAGTTATTGCTTATTTAAATGAGTTAATTGGTGGTGAATTAGCCGCCCGCGATCAATATTTCATCCATTCACGTTTGTATCAAGAATGGGGTTATAGCAAGCTTTTTGATGCAATGAATCATGAGATGGAGCATGAAACAGAGCATGCCAGTGTGATGATTGAGCGTGTGTTAATGCTTGAAGGCACGCCAAATATGCAAGTTGGTGCATTGAATATTGGCGCAGATGTGGTATCGATGCTCAAAAAAGATTTAGAGCTTGAGTATCACGTGCGCGATCGCCTGAAAAAAGGGATTGAGTTGTGTGAGAAGCATCAAGACTATGTCACACGTGATTTGCTGGTGGTTCAGCTTAAAGATACCGAAGAAGATCATGCGCATTGGCTTGAGCAGCAACTGCGTTTAATTGAGCAAATGGGCTTACAAAATTATTTACAGAGCCAGGCGTAAGCTGGAGGCACTATGAACAGTAAACCCGTGATCAATGATACGTTAAATGGCTTGTTGCGCCATGAGCTCACGGTGATTAACCAGTATTTTTTACACGCACGCCTGTTTAAACATTTTGGTTATGATGCCTTGGGTAAAGTGGTTTATAAACAATCGATTCGCGCGATGAAAAATGCCGATAAATTGATTGAGCGTATTTACCTGCTTGAAGATTTGCCGAATTTACAAGATTTAGGCAAGCTTTTAGTCGGTGAGGATGTGCCGGAGGCGATTAGCTGCGATATTAAAGCGTCTTATGCGCAAATGGCTGATCAACGCAAGGCAATAAAATTGCTCGAACAAGAGCAGGATTATGTTTCGCGTGCGCTCGTTGAATCGTTATTAGACGATGTTGAAGAGTATATCGATTGGTTGGAAACCCAAGAAGATTTAATCGACAGTTTGGGATTAGAAAATTATTTACAGCAGTCGGTGGGTGATGCCAGCGGTGATTAATCACTAATCATTCGCTCACTTCATAAAAAGGCGCACAGAGTTGCGCCTTTTTTGTGGGTGAAGAATGTTGCCGGTTAATCGCGCAAGTAGCGGATTAATGAAGCAGTGGAGGGATCGTGGGATTGATTCTCTCCACCACACAAACTATCCTGCGTGCCTTGCGTGAGTTTTTTACCCAGTTCAACCCCCCATTGGTCATAAGCGTTGACGCCGTAGAGCAGGGCGCTGATCGTGATCTTATGCTCGTAAGCAGCGATCAATGCGCCGAGATGCTCTGGGGTGAGGTCGTCTAAAATAATCGTGGTCGATGGGCGATTGCCAGGTGAAGTGCGTGGATAACGCGCTTCTGGCGGGAGATCGCTAAGATCGGTTTCATGACGTCCGCGCATTAGGGCTTCGCTTTGCGCCAAACAATGGCTGTGTAGGATGCGTTGTGCGTCTTCCATGCCTCCAGGAGCAGTTTTGACCGTGATGAAATCGAGCGGAATCTTACGTTGACCTTGATGGATAAGCTGGAAAAATGCATGTTGGGTTTGTGTGCCATTACCGCCCCAGATTATCATGCCACTGGGTTTGTCCAACGGACTGCCGTTGGCTTTGCTGCGTTTGCCAAGGCTTTCCATGTCCAGCTGTTGCAGGTAAGCCGGGAATGGGCTCAACGCGTGCGCATAGGTGATGATCGCACGGTTGTTGATTGCAAAATAGTGGTTGTACCACACATCGAGTAAAGCAAGCTGCATCGGTAGGTTGGTATTCGCTTCGGTGCCGCGGAAATGTTTATCCATTGCATGCGCACCGCTTAATAATTCAGTGTAAGCCTCATAACCATTTTGCAAAACAAACGGTAGTGCAATCGCCGACCAGAGTGAAAAACGACCGCCAACCCAATCCCAGAATGGCAGGACATGCGCACCGTCAATGCCAAATTCGGCCGTACGTTCAAGATTGGCGCTGATCGCAATCATTTGCTTATTGGCCGCTTCACCACCATGCGCATATAACCAGTCGCGCATAGCATTCGCATTAGCCAGCGTTTCTTCGGTGGAGAAGGATTTTGAGGCGATAATCAGCAGGGTGGTTGCTGGGTTTAAATGCTGCTGTAAGTCAAGAATGTATCGTGGATCTGGGGTGGCTAAAAAATGAATTTTTGGGCCATCAATAAGGTGGGCAAACGCTTGGCATAAGAGGCGCGGCCCAAGCTCGGAACCACCGATGCCAATATGCACCACATCACAAATCGCCTCTCCGGTATAACCACACCAGCGGCCTTGACGGATGGCTTCACTCAATGAGCGCATCTTGGTGCGCGCTTGGATAATTTCTTCGCTAATGTTTTGTCCATCAACGATAAAAGGATCATCGCATGGGGCGCGCAGACGGTGATGCAAGGCTGGACGATCTTCGCTGTTATTGACGTGTTTACCACACCATTGAGCGGTAAGGGCAGCAGACACATTGGCTTGCTCTAACCATTCGTTCCATAAAGCCAACGTATCCACATCAATAAAGTTTTTGCTGAGATCGGCGAATAAGCCCGCCGCTTTAATGGTGTGGCGCGTGACACGGCGTTGATCAGCGGCAAATAAATCGTTCAAATGCGCTTTTTGTAGTCTGTTTGCGTGATCGCTTAATCGTTGCTCAAGATTGCTCATGGTGTCTTCCCGTCAAAGGCTGAAAACCAGCCACCACCTGCCTATCATACGATATGATCGGGCTGGGTTTTGCCACAAAATGCGCTAATATTCAGCGCACCTTGTGCGAGGCTGGCCAGTGTGGCGGTTGTGCCAGCGAGCGCTGGTTTTGTAGTGATATCTTGCTGCCAATATTCGCAATAGATACGCAGCGTGACGCCACGGGTATCTGTGCCTGATAAACGGCAAATAATTCGTGCTTGGGAACCAAACTGGACTTGTAACCCTTGTCCTGGAGTCGTTTCACCATTGGTTGGATCGGTGTAATTAAATTGTCCTGCAGAAGTGATGGTCAGACCGTGGTGGGTTTGGCCAATGTATTTAGTGAGATCGCGCTCTAAGCTGGCAAGCATTTTCGTTGCTGATTCTGGATCGAGCCCACTATAATCAAAGCGATTAAAATGGTGTCGTCCGTAGCGTTGCCAATGTTCATGGATCAATTGATCTGGGGTTTTGCCGCTCACTGCGAGGATATTTAACCAGCATAAAATGGTCCATAGTCCATCTTTTTCGCGAATATGATCGCCACCTGTGCCGAAGCTTTCCTCACCACAAAGTTGAATGAGCTCAGCATCAAGCAAATTAGCGAAGAATTTCCAACCGGTTGGGGTTTCGTAGCAAGTCAGGCGCTGCGCGCTAGCGACCTTATCAATCGCGCGACAGGTAGGCATTGAGCGTGCAACGCCGCGAAGTGTGCGTAAGCAGGGGATATCTGCGTGATGATCAGCGATTACCGCTAAACTATCACAAGGGTTGATCACGCCATCACGACCGCTGATCAGATTCCGGTCGCCATCACCGTCACTGGCAGCGACTAACACAATACGTTCATCTTCAGTCATTTTGTGCTTGAGTTCGTCGATACGATCGGGTGCAGGGTCAGGATGCTTGCCGCCGAAATCGGGTAGTGGGGTGGTATTGAGTAAATAGGTTTCATCAACGCCCAGTGCATCAACGAATAGTGCCTTTGCATAAGGCCCAGTGACAGCGTGTAAGGCGTCAAAGGCAATACGGTATTGTTCCAGCCAGCGCTTGATCGCCGGGAAATCAAAGCATTCTTGCATCAAAGCCACATAATCGGTGGTGGCGCTGATGATACGGATTTTGGTATCGCCTAAGCGGGTGTCGCCTAATTCGGATAGATCGATCGCCCCATTATCGGTGGTGATATAGCCATCAAGGGCAAGGCTTTGCTGATAAATCGCTTCGGTGACGTGTTCCGGCGCTGGTTCACCACGTTCAAGGTTCACTTTAATCCCGAAATCGCCGTCTGCGCCGCCTGGATTATGACTCGCGGATAAAATCATCCCGTAATCGGCTTGGTTTAAGCGAATCAGGTGTGAAGCGGCTGGTGTTGAGAGTAGTCCATTTTGGGTGATGATCAACGCTTTTGCGCCTTGTGCGACGGCCATGGCGATAATCGTTTGCAACACGGCTTTATTATGAAAACGCCCGTCGCCACCAATCACCAACGTTTTACCGGCAATGCCCAAAGTATTAAATACTGCTTGGATAAAATTCTCGCTGTAGTGCGCTTTTTGAAAAGTCTGCGTGGCTTTGCGCAAGCCAGATGTTCCGGGACGCTGATCGCTAAAAGGGGTGCTGGTGATATATTGGGTTCTCATAAAATCTCTAATCGCCGAACAAAAGAATCATTGTAACTAATTATAGTGATTAATGTGGTATTGGCTGTTTATGTGTGGTGAGATGTAGCGTTTTCGTATATCAATGATGGTTTTAAATAACGCCTTTCTTGGGGGGTGAAATTAAATCAGGGCACAAATAGGCATTTAATATTCTGTTGTTCAGTATCCATGTTGGATTATGATGATGTATAGGAAATGCAATAGAGTATTTTTATGATTAGTTCCGTTTCTTTCTTTTCTGATGATTTTGGAAGTTTTTTTATAGCGGTATTCTTGCTGATATTGTGTGTTGTCTGTGTGATTGGGTTGTTCATTTATCGTATAACCAAAGAACGTCATCAAACACGACCGCATAAGTCTACAGCGGCATTAATAGGTTTGCTGTCTATGATGCTTGGATTGGTATTGGTTATTGCGGTGCATCTTTTTGCTGATCCGCTGATTAGCAAGGCATGGGCTAACTACATGATATTTTGGATACTGGGTGTATTTTCTTTGTATCCCATAACAGTTTCTTTTTATAAGAAACGTCAGCGTCACGATTAGTTGATCGTGATAATTATTGGTAAGTGATCTGATTGGTTGAAGCGGCTGACGTGGCTGGAGGCGTTAAGCGTGCCCTTATATAAGGCGTGGTCTAGAGCTTTTTTAGGTTGCCAGGCTGGAAATGTGGCGCTGCCATTACCGAGTAAACGCCAGCCGCGCGCCTGCATGGCTTTAAGCGGCGCGCTTTGTGGGGTGCAATTGAAATCCCCACACAGGATCACTTGCTCATAGCTTCTTAGTTGTTCGTTGATAAAATGCAGCTGATGTTGCTGGTCGGCAGTCCCCAGGCTTAAATGTACGTTAGCAATGACCAGATCCTCAACCAGTACCGCGAGTACGCCACGCCCGGAAACCTTGCCCGGTAGTGCGCAATCCAATACAACCTCAAAAGGTTTTTTACTTAAAATCATGTTGCCATGTAACGAGAGTTTGCTGATGCGGCGGTTGGTTTGTGTGGTGTAGTATTTGAAATCGGTTAGTGCATCGAATTGCTCGGCATGGTTTTGAAAAGCGTTGCGCAGTCCACCGAGGTCGATTTCTTGTAAACACGCCACATCAAAGCGGTTTAGATAAGCTGCAATCTGCTCTCGGGTTTTTTTCTTACTCGGTAAGGGGAGAAATTGACGCGGCCACTCATAGCTATAGGCTAGGTAGTTGCGGCTGTTGATGGTGGCTTGAATATTATAACTAACGATGTGCATAGCGCTTGCGTAAGATACTTGGGCTTTTTATGATAATACCTCAATATTATTGGCTAGGATGAAACCATGACCATTGCTGAAGGGCTAACCCTTGCGTATTTTGCCATAAATGTGGTGTGTGCGCTGCGGGTGATTTATTCTCCGCGCGCAAGTAGCGCCGCCCTTGGCTGGATTGTGTTGCTCTTTTTAATCCCTTTTGTCGGTACAGCGGCTTATTTACTGATTGGCGAGCCGCGCTTAGGTAATAAGCGTGCGAAACGCACCCAAGAAATGCAGAGGTTTTATGATGCGTATCAGCGGCGTTTTGTTGGTGAAAAAACACCGAGTAATAGTGCGATTGCCCCACGGTTTAATCAATTGGTTCAACTCGCTGAACATCGCAGCGGCATAGGGCTTGATAGCGGTAATGATGTTGAATTATTACATCGTGCAGACGATATGCTTATTTCTATGCGCAAAGATATTGAAGCCGCGCAATATTCGTGTTTGTTGATGTTTTATATCATCGATGGGCAAGGTCGAGTTAATCCTGTGTTAGAGGCACTGATGAAAGCTGCCGAGCGCGGAGTGAATTGTCAGCTGCTCGTAGATGATGTTGGCAGTAGTGCCTTTTTAAAGAGTGCATGGCCGGCGCGTCTACGCGCCTCAGGCGTTGAACTCACCAACTCATTACCTGTGGGCCTACTTAAAACGTTATTTGTGCGTAGCGATTTACGTAATCATCGTAAATTATTGATTGTTGATTATGAGATCGCCTATACCGGTAGTTTTAACCTGGTTGATCCGGCCTTATTTAAACAAGAGGCCGGGGTGGGCGAGTGGCGTGATGCGATGTTGCGTTGTCGTGGGCCGGTAGTGCTGACCTTGGCCGGGATTTTCTACGGCGATTGGGCGGTTGAGAACGAACACAACCTGCAAGAAACCCTGCAAAGGTTGTCGTATTACAAAGGGATTATTGGTGATTACTTACCACCATCAGTCGGTGAGGCATTGCTGCAAGTGATTCCTTTTGCGCCGGATCGGGAAACGTCTGTGATGTACGATACCTTGGTTAATGCGCTCTATCATGCGCGCGAGCGTATTATTATCTCGACGCCGTATTTTGTGCCAGATGAGCTGCTATTTACCGCGTTGCAACATGCAGCCTGGCGTGGGGTGAATGTGACGCTGATTATGCCGCATAGAGTAGATTCTTGGCTGGTACGTAAAGCCTCACGAACGTATTACAAGCCACTGCTTAAAGCGGGCGTTAATATCGCCCACCATCAAGATGGCCTGCTGCACACTAAAGCGGTGCTGGTTGATGATGTCTATGCGCTTTTTGGCACGATGAATATGGATATGCGCAGTTTCTTTTTAAATATGGAATTGTCGCTAGCGGTGTATGATAAAAAAACGGTGGCTGCAATTGATGGTCTGTTGCATAGTTATTTGGCGCAAAGTTGTGCGGTCAATTTGCAGCAGTGGGAAAAACGACCTCGGTTGCAGTATTTTATTGAGCGTGTGGTGCGTTTGGCGAGCCCATTATTGTAGGAGACCTTAATGCGTTATCTGGGTTATTTAGGCGGGTTGATTCTCTCCTCATGGGCATTCGCTGAGGCAGATTTACCGATTGCGCAAAAAGATGGTGCGATTATGAGTACCCAAAGTAAGTTTGTTGTTGATCACTCAGATAAACCGATTGTTGAGGAAATTCCCGCGCATATGCTAACCAGCAATGATCGATTTTTGACCCTGAGTGTAGAAAATGATTATTTCGGTAGCGGTCAGGATCGTGATTACACCAATGGTTTGCGCCTTACCTATTTTAACGTTGGTGCGGATCAGCCATTTTATGTTGATTGGATTGACCAGATTACCCCAACCTTTGAACGCAATAAAACCACCACCTCTTATTTTTCGTTTGGTCATAACCTCTATACGCCGAGCGATATCACGCGCACCGATTTTGAACCGCTTGATCGGCCATATGCGGCTTTTCTTTATGGATCAGCTGGGGTGTCTACGATTACCAATCGCCATATGGATAATGTCGAGCTAACCTTTGGTATGGTCGGCCCTTCGGCATTAGGGAAACAGGTGCAAACCGAGTTTCATAAATTTAAAGGCAGCGATCTTCCGCAAGGCTGGCGCTACGGATTAAAAGATGAACCGGCGCTGATGCTTTCCTGGGAACGCTCATGGCCGGGGCATTACACCGTGCAATGGGATAATAATTTAAACCTGCGTGTGTCACCACACGTTGGGGCCACATTGGGTAATGTGTATACCTATGCTAATGCAGGAGTGACGGTGAATATTACGCCAATGAGCGCCCGTTGGCAGGATCAGCCGGTGCGTGTGCGTCCGGCGATTCCCGGCAGTGGCTACTTTGATAATGGTGATCGTAACTACGGCTGGATGATTTTTGCTGGTTGGGATAGCCGTTTAGTGGCGCGAAATATCTTCCTTGATGGGAATAGTTTTAAAGACAGTCACAGTGTGGATAAAAAATGGCTGGTGCATGATGCGGCCTTAGGCGCAGCCTATAGCTATCACAACTGGCGCTTGAGCTATTCGCTCAACTGGCGCAGTAAAGAATTCAACTCTCCGCTGGCCGATGATTCTGTCTTTGGCTCGCTATCAATTAATTACCGGTTTTAATCGCTATGCGCGTACGAATCAAAATGTGTGGTTTGCGTTTCCCTGCTGATGCGCTCGCGGCTGCGCAAGCTGGGGCTGATAGTATTGGCTTGGTGTTTTATCCACCATCAAAACGCGCCGTCTCAGTTAAACAAGCTGCGGATATTGTGGCCGTCTTACCAGCTTATATCTCAGTAGTGGGGCTGTTTGTTGATCCGAGCGCAGAACAAGTCGAAGAGGTCTTAGCACAGGTTCCCTTAGATGAATTGCAATTCCATGGCCAGGAGACACCAGTATTTTGTCGACAGTTTATGCGCCGATATAATAAAGCGATTCCAATGAACACACTAAAGCACAAAGATGCGATAGTCGATTATATGAACGATTATCCTGAGGCGAGTGGTTTTTTACTCGATGCCTTTGGTGGGGCGCAAAGTGGCGGCAGCGGAAGGCGCTTCGATTGGTCGTTGATTCCCGAGGACAGACAAAAGATTATTATTGCTGGCGGATTGAACGCTGAAAACGTTGAGGCTTTAATAACGCAATATCGGCCGTATGCGGTTGATGTCAGCTCGGGGATTGAGTCAGCGCCGGGGGTTAAATCGCCTGAGAAAATGCAGGCTTTTGCAGCAGTGGTTTATTCAGCAAGCCACTAGCATAATGGTTTAGCGATAAAAAAACTGCCCCAAGTGGGGCAGTTTTTGTCGGGTTAATGACTGAATTATTCAGACATTGGGCTTGGTGGAACAACCTGTTCCATCAAGTCATTATTCCACTCACCATCAACGCGGATTTGTGAAATCGCGCCAAGGTCAAGCGCCTCAATCAGGTTGTGTGAGAGGTAGACATAAGTGCCAGGTTGCTTGAAGGTATACATCGCAGCACCGGCAGAGCCTGCACCAATGATCCAGCTTTCCAAGTCTTGTGCAGGAGTGTCTGCTAAGTTACCACGCTCCCAAACATACTCACCATGACCACCGATGAGGTGTGGGTAAGATGGGCGGTTAGATTGTGAGTGATAAATCATGATGGTTTCGCCAACTTTTGACGTCATCGCGTTATCACCAGTTAGCTGCCCTTTGCTTTCGCCGAACACAACGTGAGTCGGAATTAAGCCATCCATCACTTTCTTATCATCAGCATAAGATTCAGCAGGGGTTGCATAGCGCTTGTATTTGCCATTTTCATCGCGTGGGAGGTAGAAATCCTGTTCGCCGATGTAAAACGCTTTGTCATAAGTCAGCTGATTACCATCTTTATCTTTCAGGCCTTCTTTAGGTAAGACTGTAATTGCACCGTTCATGCCGTGGACAACGTGCCATGGGATCATTGTGCCACCAGGGGCGCAGTGATACACAAACACGCCGGGTTTGATTGCTTTGAAGCGTAATACGGTTTCCTGACCTGGGGCTACAACGGTTAAATCACCGCCACCTAGCGCACCAGTCGCTGCGTGGAAATCGATGTTGTGAACGAGCTGGTTAGAGCTTGGATTCTTCAAGGTTAATTCAACATAATCGCCTTCATGAACAACGATCATTGGCCCAGGAACACTACCGTTAAAGGTAAATGCCCACATAAACACGCCAGGCTCGACCTCGATTTCTTTTTCTTCGATGACCATTTCCATCTTAACAACCCGCGCTTCAGCCGGTGGCTCTAAGCTGTGCTCAGGGGTCGCAGGTGGGGTAACGAGCGTTTGAGTTACGTGCTCTAAATTACTTAAGTCTGGTGAAGGGGTGCCAACTTCATAGCCATCAAGGCCACCAGTGTGACTTTCTGCAAGGGCGCCAGTTGAAGCAATGGCTAAAGCGAGAAAGAGTTTACGCATAACTGTTCTCCTATGGTTTCAGTTACATTCATTATACAAAAAAGCAATCTTATTTGACTTGATTTACATCAATTTTCTTAAAATATCGATAATATCTAATACTAATAGGTTATTAATAACTCTAATCGTTTGCTTTATTGATATTTTAGGGTGGTAAATGGGTATCCTGTTGATTATTTATGATTATCTCAAGGTTAGATAATTTGTGCGCCCACAATGGGGCGCTGATTGTTAGCGTGTCTGAGTAAGGTGCGTTATAGCGCTTTATAACCCAAACAACATAAGCATAGACTATAGTAACACGGAATTATTAATAGCAGATAGTATTCGTCGTGCCCATGCGGATAAAGCCAACTTCAGCGATACCTTGCAGGGGGATATCCGGCAAACGCACTTGTCTTTGTAGGTCATAACGCATCAATCGATTAGAGCGTTCTGTGCCAAAAAGTAACAATTTAGAATCGCCACTGACCCACATATCGGAGATATCTTCTTGGTGGTCAAAACTAAAAACCACGCCTTTACTGGAGTGATCAAACGGGTAGATGCCAATATGTTGGTCGCCGCTAACAATTAAATATTGATCGAGCCAACCGCTTTTAAACTGACGTGGGGGAAACTGACCTTAAAATCTTCAGGCTCATCGCTTTTACGTAGATCGTAAATCTTTAAATTACCGCGTTTATCGCCAAAAATCACATGGCGGGTACCGTTATCGATATAAGGTTCTACCATTGGCTCATTGAGTGGCCGCGAATCATACATTGGACCAGTGGTGATCGTTTTGCCGCTGTCGTTAAAATAGATAATACCTTCATCTGCATAGTAGGTGTTAAAGGCGATAATCTGATCTTCAAAACTTGGCGCACCGCGACCAAAGCCGCGTGTATCACCGATATCAATCGCTTCCCAACCTTCTTCTGGCTTATCAAAGCGATAGCGATAGATGATTGGCGTACGCTCTTGGGTGACCCATATGGTTTGGCTATAGACACTAAAAATGGTGTTAAACCGGGTGTAAAGATGCTGGAATTCGCGTTCAATCACATTCAGTTCACCACGCTCGTAATCCAAGGTGGCCACTTGTTTTTCTAACACAATCACCAGTTTGCTGGTGTTAGGGATAAACACCAAACGATAAGCCTTGGCTGGTAAGTCAAATAGCTCAATTTCGCGGGTTTGTAAGTTCATGACGTAAACGCCATGGGTGAAACGGTCACTAAAGGCTAAGTACGGACGATCGGTGCTTGCGGCAAGAATCTTTGCGGTAACTGGGAGTTTTACTGTATCGATTTGTTGACCGCTTCTAAGGTCTACCACTGCTAGATTCGGAAACCCTTTGCTGCTGATGAATGCGTAGTCAGTCGGGCCATAAAGGCTTTTAGGCGCTTCTGAAAAAGCCTGTGTGGCAAACAACAGGGCGCAGAGGACGACGAGCAGACGACTGATCATGGCGGTTATTCTTTCAATGGGTTAGCGCTCACTGCGGCTTCAATACCTTGGGTTAGGTTGTCTGCGCCACTTTGATAATCAAAAACATCTAACAGGTTGCCTTGATTATCGAGCAAATAAATATAGGTTGAGTGATACACGGTGTAGGCGCCATCAGGAAGCTCGTCTGGGTTGAGCTTTTTGCCATCAAGTTGGTAACCATAGCTGGCACTAAAACTTTCTACCGCTGCATCAATGGCCTCGCGTGTGCCGCCTAGGCCGATAATCCGTGGGTCAAAATAATCCACGTATTCATTGAGCCTTGGTACGTCATCGCGTTTAGGGTCGATGGTGATAAAAATGGGTTGGATGTTATCGGGGTTGTTAATTTTTGCCAGCATTTGCTTCATATCATAAAGCGTGGTTGGGCAAACATCAGGACAATTGGTAAAACCAAAAGCTAAAAGGATATAGTGATCGGGGAAACTGGTTTCAGTAATAATTTGTTCATCAGGGCCAACGAGTTCAAATTGATAATCAGAATCTGCGTGCGCGATACCGATAATCAGTGATAACGCGAGGGTGATTCGAGAGAAAAAATGAGTCATGAGAAAGCTCCTGTAGTGATGATAGGGCATCCCGGTCGAGCCGACTAACGATTGATACGCTAAGCGCTTCGCTCATTGGCCCCCATAAAGCCATAACAGACTTTATGGGGTGTGTTAACTAACACAGTTTGCATCAATAATTATTCATCTCGACGATAGGATTAATGCCCAAGTGATGTTAATAATCCATTGTATCATTTTTGCGGTATTTGCCCATGACACCGAGCACAATCTGCGCGGTGACGGCAAAAGCACCAATGATAAAGACTACATCCCCGAAGGTACGAATCCAACGCAAGGTGACGAGGATATCGCTTTGCATGAATTCTTCGCCACGGGCATACCACAAGCCATGTTCAATCGCTGCATAGGCTTGGATTACACCATGTGGTAATAAGGTCATAAACATCATCATTGCCAAACCAATATTTAATCCCCAAAAAGCAACCTTCATGAGCTTTTCGTTAAACTGCATGTCAGGGCGAATATAACGCAAGATCAAGAGGATGAAGCCAAGGGATAAGAATCCATACACCCCGAATAACGCTGCGTGAGCATGGTTAGCCGTGGTGTTTAGACCTTGGATGTAGAACAATGAAATCGGTGGGTTAATTAAGAAGCCAAAGACCCCAGCACCAAGCATATTCCAGAAGGCGACCGCGATGAAGCACATCAATGGCCATTTAACCCGAGCCATCCACGCAGCACGTGATTGCATGTGCCAGTTTTCATAAGCTTCGTAACCTAAGATCACCAATGGAACCACTTCTAACGCTGAGAACATCGCGCCAACCGCCATCACTGGGGTGGTGGTGCCTGAAAAATAGAGGTGGTGGAAGGTGCCCGGGACGCCGCCAAGCATAAACAGGATGGCAGAAAGGATACTCGCTGAAGTGGCACTGCGTACCCCAACCAAGCCCATGGTGTAGAAAATAAAGGCGATAGCGACTGTGGCAAATACTTCAAAGAAGCCTTCTACCCACAGATGCACGATCCACCAGCGCCAGTATTCCATGATTGATAGGTTAGTGTGTTCGCCGTAGAACAAGCCTGTACCGTAGAACAAACCAATCGCACCAATCGATAGGGTGAGCAAGATCAACAGATGGTTATCACCAGGCGCTTTGAGTGCTGCCCAAACGCCACGGAGCATAAGCACTAGCCAGAAGATTAGGCCGATATAGAGTGCTAACTGCCAGAAACGGCCAAGCTCTACAAATTCATACCCTTGGTGACCAAACCAGAAGTTCAACCAGCTTGGCATCCAGCCTTTAATCGCCACAAACTGACCTAAGAACGATCCACCGACCACAACCAGCAAGGCAACAAAAAGAACATTCACACCAAGTGCTTGGTATTTAGGATCACGGCCGCCGTTAATAATCGGCACAAGGAACAGGCCCGCAGCAAGAAACGCCGTAGCAATCCAGAAGATCGCACTTTGAATATGCCAGGTGCGGGTTAGAGAGTACGGGAGCCATTGTGAGACTGGAATGCCGTAGAATTCTTGTCCTTCAACAGTGTAGTGCGCGGTAAAGCCACCAAGCAACACTTGAACGCAGAACAGCGCAACCACCACTAACAAATATTTCCACAACGCTTTTTGTGAAGGGGTTAAGGTGACTAACGATAAAGGATCTTGTTTGGGTGCAGTAGGCACTTCCGGATCTTTTTCTGAATAGAACGCCCACAACCAAATGACCATGCCGACACCGAAAACCAGTAACACAACGGATGCCACAGACCACATGATGTTTTCAGTGGTTGGGACGTTGTCGATAATTGGCTCATGCGGCCAGTTGTTGGTGTAAGTCACATCCATGTTCGGACGGTTGGTTGATGCAGCCCAAGATGACCAGAAGAAGAATCCTGTCATTTGTGCACGTTTATCCGCATCAGACAGTGTGTTTTCTTTCATCGCAAAATGCTCACGACTCTTTTGATACTCAGGATCATCACCAAAAAGTTTGTCGTAATACACAGCAGTGTTTTTGATCGCTGCAATACGCTGATCAGAAAGGGTGACAGCACCGGACTCTGTGTTGTAGGTGTTTTCGCGGAAGGCTAATTTGGCGCGCAATTCAATCAATGATTGATTTTCTTCGTCTAACGCATCGTAGGACTTACCAAATTGCTTTTGCGCTTCGATATCCATCCAGCTGAGCAACTCACGGTGTAACCAATCAGCTGTCCAATCTGGTGCTTGATAGGCGCCATGCCCCCAAACGGTACCAACCGACATGCCACCAATCGACTGCCAAGCGCTTTGGCCGGCAAAAATATCGTCTTGTGAATAAATCGTTTCGCCACTTTCGCTGACAAATGTCTGCGGAATGGGCGGCGCTTCGCGATAAACCTCGCGACCATAATAACCGAGCACCGAAAAAGTTATCACCATGGTGATAACTAACGTTGCCCAGAGCCATTTATAGGATTTCATAACAACCTCATAACCTTATAATGAAGAACACAGAGAGCGTCTCTGCCTGGGTCATAAAATAATCTTTGCCTTGCTATCTCAATCGATGAGCGATCTAAGTGTTTGATCGTATTGATAGGTTTGGCAACGATACTTTATTAGGCGATATCGTAAAATTTTAGTGCTATTTATGCCTTGACTAGAGTCAAGAAAGATAAAATTATTTCATTGTTATTTGTTGCGTTGTTAGTGGCCGTGGTTGGGCCGCTAAAAAAGCAGGATGGTGTGGCTAACAATCATTAGATAGTGTTATTGGGATGACGTATGGGCGTTAATACCGATACAATAGTTTCTTTTTGGGGAGTAATTATGGTCGAAGACCTTTATCTCAAGATTCGTGAAATCGAACACGATGATTATCCGCAAATTAAACAGTTAATGGATCGCGTATACCACGATATTGGTGGTGCCTGGCCGGAGCAAACCATTCATCAGTTGGTCGATGAGTTCCACGAAGGTCAGATTGCGTTGTTTGACCACGATCGCTTGATCGGCATGGTGCTTTCGGTACAAGTCGATTATAAAAAATTCTCTAATCCGCATACCTATGACGATTTGATTGGCCAAAGCGAAACCATCCTTAATAATCCTGATGGCGATGCGATTTATGGTTTGGACGCGCTGATTGATCCGGATTATCGTGGTTATCGCTTGGGTCGACGTTTGTATGATGCGCGTAAAGAGCTGTGCCGTCAGCATAACTATCGGGCGATTTTAGCCGGTGGACGGATGCCGAATTATCATCAAGAAGATGGCATGAGTCCAGCGGACTATATTGAGGCGGTTAAAGGTCGGGAGATTTACGACCCGATCTTGTCGTTCCAACTAGCCAATGAGTTTATTGTTAAACGCGTGCTGCATAAATACCTGCCCGAAGATGATAAATCGAAAGGGTTTGCCACCTTGCTCGAATGGAGCAATATCTATTACGAACCGCAAGATTACAGCGCAAAAACGGGCAAAACAGAAGTGCGTATCGGAGGGATTCAGTGGCAGATGCGTGAGGTGCAATCCGCTGATGAGCTGCTACAACAAGTCGAATTCTTTGTTGATGTGATGGCTGATTACAACGCGGATTTTGCTTTGTTACCTGAGTTCTTTAACGCGCCATTGATGGGGCTAAGTGAAGATACCGATCAAAACGTCGCGATCCGTTTTCTCGCGGATTATACCGAGCATTTTAAAGAAAAAATTTCGCATATGGCGGTGAGTTATAACGTCAATGTGATCACTGGCTCGATGCCGCTTGTTGAAGAGGATACGTTGTATAACGTCAGTTATCTCTGCCGACGCGATGGCACAGTGGATGAACAGCGTAAAATCCACATCACCCCACATGAACGTAATTCATGGGTGATTGAAGGCGGTGATCGCGTGCGGGTATTTGATACAGATGCTGGGCGGATTGGGATTCTGATTTGCTATGACGTTGAGTTTCCAGAATTGGCACGTTTGATGGCGCTCGATGATATGGATATTTTGTTTGTACCATTTTGGACGGACACCAAAAATGGCTACCTGCGGGTGCGCCATTGCGCACAGGCTCGGGCGATTGAAAACGAATGTTATGTGATGATTTGCGGTAGCGTGGGTAACTTGCCACAGGTGGAGAGTTTGGATATTCAATACGCGCAGTCTTCGATATTTTCGCCGTCAGATTTTCCGTTTCCACACGATGCGATCATGGCCGAAACGACCCCCAATACCGAGATGATTTTCTTCTCAGATATTGATTTGGCCAAGCTCAAGCAAGTACGTGCTGAAGGCTCGGTGCATAATTTAAAAGACCGTCGTAGCGATCTCTTTACCTTAGATTGGAAAGCGAAAGCGAGAATGTAAGGATGATGAATACGCAGTTTCTGGTCGCAGACATTGGCGGAACACACGCCCGCTTTGCGCTGAGTATGCCCGATGGGGTGCTCAGCGAAATTGATTGTCTGCGCACTGCGGATTTTCCTACTATAGAAGAAGCTATTCGTGCGTATCTCTCCGCACACAGGGCATCGGTTGATCATGCAGTGATCGCGATTGCTACACCGATAACCAGTGATAGGGTGGCGATGACCAACCATCATTGGGCGTTCTCTATTCGCGCGCTACAAGACAGTCTTGGTTTGCAACGACTTTTGGTAATTAACGATTTCAGCGCACAGGCGCTCGCGGTTTTATCGTTGCAAGATCATCAATACTGCACGATTTGCCCAGGTATTATCGATCATACGGCGCCAAAGGCCGTGCTTGGTCCGGGCACGGGGCTTGGTGTGTCGGGTTTGATTCGAGGTGATGGTGGTCGCTGGTGTGCACTTGCTGGCGAAGGCGGACATGTTTCGTTTGCCCCACAAACGGAAGATGAATGGCGTGTGTATCAATACGCTCGCCGTCATTATCCCGAGCATGTTTCAGCCGAGCGTTTACTCTCTGGCAACGGACTAAGTTTGATTGATGCGGCACTTGCTGATGCAGGAGAAGCGCACACTAGGCGCCGCGCTGAAGAAATTGGTGCAGCAGCGTTTGCCGGAGAGTTGCAAGCCAGGCACGTATGGGATGTGTTTCACGGCATGCTGGCGAGCGTCGCAGCTGATTTAGCGCTAACCTTGGGCGCACGTGGTGGGGTGTATTTGTGTGGGGGTATTTTGCCACGCAGCGTAGATTTACTCACAAACGGCGTTTTTGCCGAGCGTTTTGTCGCCAAAGGGCGCTGTCGTGATTATCTGGCTGATATTCCTGTGTATTTATTGCTTCATGATGATTGTGCCGGGCTTTATGGCGCAGCCACAGCGCTAAGCGAGGAATGCCGTCATGCTTAAAGTGAACGAGAAAACCAATCGCCACCGTGGTGTGGTGCAGACCGCGTGGCTAAGCATTATCGGCAACACACTGCTGGCCTTGATCAAAGGGATAACCGGTGTTTTTGGGCATTCGCATGCGCTGATAGCCGATGCTATTGAATCAACCAGCGATGTTTTTTCCTCGATTTTATTGCTGTTGGGTTTGCGTTTTGCGCAACGTCCGGCTGATGACAATCATCCCTACGGGCATGGACGCGCAGAATCGCTCACCACCTTTATCATTGTTGGCTTTTTGCTCACCTCGGCAACGATTATCGCCCTAGAGAGTATCGAGAAAATTCGTACGCCGGTTGAAGAGCTACCCGCGCCTTATACGCTGATAGTGCTTGCTGGTGTGATCATTGTCAAAGAGTTGCTGTATCGAGTGTTTGATCGTCGTGGTAAAGACAATCATAGTTCAGCGCTGAGTGCGGAAGCGTGGCATCATCGTAGCGACGCGATCACATCCTTAGCAGCTTTTATCGGTATCAGTATTGCCTTAATTATGGGCAAAAATTGGGTCACAGCTGACGCATGGGCTGCGCTGTTTGCCGCAGGGATTATCTATATTAATGCTTGGCGAATTTTCCGCCCGGTGTTGGGTGAAGTGATGGATGAAGATAATCATAATGAACTGCGCGAACAGATTGTCGCTTTGGTTGGCGCTTCGCCGGAAGTGGTACGCGTGGATGAATGTCTTATCCGTAAAATGGGCAGTGAATATATCGTTGATCTGTGTATTGTTGTGCCAAGCGATTGGACGGTTAAAGATATATGTCTACATAACGGCGCATTACGACAAAACCTATTTAACGAACACCGCTTAATCAGTCGGGTGTTTATCGAGGTATATGCAAAAGGGTGCCTTGATACCAGGCATTAAGATTATCTTCTTTGTTCATATCTAAGTGTGTTTAAAAGGTTACTTAAAAAGGATGTGCTATGTACGCGTCTTTTTAGCTAGGTGTTATGCTCTATTGAGTCATTTTTGAGAGATTTAGAAATGGATAGATTCTGGGAAGATGCGTATGACTGGTTCTATCAAATGAATTTGGGTGGTTCAGTGAGGTGATTTTATCCAAGCGTATTCAACCATGAAACTAGCAGGTGACTACCCTAGCTTTTTGAAGATGCTTTGGGATGTGTTGTTGTTTAGGTGGATGTAGACTGACCTTTTTATTGTAAATTAGCTTTGTTATCGCTTACTTTACACTGTCACCCATGAAAAATTGGTTTAAGTACGGTCCTTGGGGTGAGGAAAATGCAGGTTGGAGCTATGACAAGTTAGTTGCTGAGTACCAAAAGGCGGCACAGAACATCGAAATAGATATTGATGAGAGTGATGATAAAAAATGATAAGTGATTTGACAGGCCGAGAAGCTATTTACTTTACAAAAGATGGTTATGGTTTTGTTGGCAAGCCTTATGACAATCATCAGATGCCTTTAAACCAAAGTGTAAAGCATGATGTACCTTTAAGACCACAGCGTACAGTCATACAGTTCAACAGTACATATATGGAATTAATAGACAGGTGGGATGCAACTAGGGGTGAAGTGGCTTCTTGGTTTAGTTTATTTCTTGGTGGTTTTCTAGCATTAACAAGCATGCTTGCATACTTTATCGTTGATATGGCTAAGAACTATTCTGAAAATATAGGCTATATAGTTTTTATAGGTGTCTTGTTCTTGCCGTCTATATTGTTTGTATTTTTTTGCTACAAAGTTCTTCGTTTGGAGGTTTTTAGCCATCGTTACTTTCCACTGCGCTTTAACCGTAAAACAGGCAAAGTTCATGTATTGCAGGCCACTGGTAAAGTGCAAACCTTCAACTGGAAGACACTTAAAATAAACATGGTGCATCCAAGAAATGACCAATGCTATGTACGCTGCTGCGAGGTAGATAACAACAACATTATTCAAAAAACTTTTTCTTTACCTTTTATTTCCAGTTATACAGATGAGGATTTAATCAGCCACTTTGAATTTGTTAACCGTTACATGCAAGCTCGCACTGACAAAGACTTAGCCGAAGTAGCTAGTAGTATTCGCTATCTTTTTCCTGTACATGAGCGAAGAGAAACAATAAAAGAAAGCTTTGAGCATACTCAGTTTGAGTATCATCATGGCTATGAAAACATGGAGTACCCAGAACAAAGCTTTAAAAAAGACTGGACATACTATATAAACACGCCGTTTATGTTCTTGAAGTTCCTTGGCAGATTGCTTTCAGTTTATACCAGTAAACAACCCACGTTTTCTGCTGAGATAGAAGCACAAAGCACCATCGACCCTGATGATAAGTTTGACTTAAACAAAAACCCACCTGTACCTGAACTCATCAAACCACCAACCCTGATAGACAGGCTGGTATCTATCATTATGTTTGTCGTGGCGTTGGTAGTATCTTTGTCTATCTTTGCGCTGGTGCTAGACGCATTTTCAACCATGAGACCAGCAGGTGACTATCCTGGTTTTTTTAAAGGTCTGTGGGACGTGCTGTTATTTAGGTGGCTCAACTTATGAATATATACAAACTTATGAGTATTTATAGCTACAGACAAGAGCGTAATATAGACGTATCGATTGAACTGCCTTCAAAATTCAATTTTTGATTCAAACACGATACTTTTTTTAATGTTGTCTTGACCTCTGCAGTAGTTAAAATCTGACTTAACGGGTTGTTTTTCTTAAGATATTCATTAAAATCAAGGGCTAGATTATAGTATCTTCTAATTTTGTATCTTAAATAATTTACTTCAATAGTTGTATATAGCTCATCATCAATTATATTTTGCGTTTTATGAATCTTATTAAATCTATTCAACACATTATAAATATAAGCATCACCTCCCTTAATAAGAACCTTCGGTGAGGGATAATACCTATTAGCCATGCTGTAGTGATTCCAAGCTTTACCATAATGACCTTGAGAAAAGAACTCATCTCCAGACTTTTCAAGTCTCAATAATGTTTGATACGCTTCAGCTATATTTTTATCTTTATTGATGTTTTCCCATAAAGTAATGGTGTCATCTAGAATCTCTTTGTAACTCTGGTACGTCAGCAAGCTATTATCAAGTCCAGAATTGACCAACTTGGGTTCATTAGCTGGGTCAATACTACAACCCAATACCAGAACTGCTGACAACATTACTTTTTTCATCTGCTACTCTCAGACAATTATTAACTGTCGAACTTATTTAGTGTTGGTTTGCCTTCACCGATCCCCTAAATCAGTACCATGCTTAGATAGAGTTTTCTTGAGTATTATGCAGACTTTTTTGCAAAGATTGAAGGTGATAGAAGCTTAGTGCTATGTGGTTGTTTGTGGGCGCAATGATGTTGGTGTTGCCGCTGGAGTTTATATTTTATTGAGTATTTGGCTGAGTTCTACCAGATTGTAAATGGGGTGTCTATCTGATACCAGTATTAGCACACGGTGCCGTTAAGAAAGCGTATTCTCATAATGAGGGTGCGTATATAGAAGTGGGGAGAAGTAAAAATGGCCCGCCCGAAGGGATTCGAACCCCTGACCTTTGCCTCCGGAGGGCAACGCTCTATCCAGCTGAGCTACGGGCGGAAGGCGCGCATCATAGCACGCAGCGTGTTCAAACTAAAATTTTTTATAGCGAGAGAATAAAAAAGCCCTGAGAATTCAGGGCTTCAGCTTGGCCAGATTAGAATCCAGCTTGTTCTTCGAGTTTATTAACAAAATTTTCTTCTAAGTTGAGTGCATCAGCTAGTTCGTACAAAAAGACAATTTCTTTACGGTCTAAATCGCCACATACCATGCGAGCTGCGAGGTAGTTTTCAGCGGCAAGTGCTTTATCATTACCAATACGTGCGGCGATTTGTGCCGGTGTGCTTGGGTTGTTTACTTGCTGCTCTAGCCACATTCTGGCTTCGTGATCGCTGTGATCGACTTCAGACAGAATCGCTTGTTTTTCCTGTGCGTCAATGCGTCCATCAGCGCTTGCTGCAGCGATCATGGTTTGTAATAAAATTTCGCTGTTTTGTTCCACTTCTGCAGGTGCACGCTCTGAAGTGGGTTGTAGTTGTGCGCTGGTGCCGCCTTGTTGGCCTTGCCATGATTGATACGCTTTATAAGCGAGAGAACCAAGCGCTGCAAGTGAGCCATATTTAGCCATACTTTTGCTCATTGATCCGCTTTTTCCGCCCATCAGCATGCCGAGTAGGCCGGTTGCTGCTGCGCCACCACCAAAGCTGTTAAGCCAGCCAAACTGGTCTTTGGCGGATTGGTTTTGATTGCCACGTGACGCGGTGTTGCCATCGTTCATCATGCTCTGACCAGCAGAAAGAACATTATTAAGTAGAGAATTAAGATCCATGTATGTTTCCTTAGGTTGGAGAGAAAACCACTACCGCTTATTGCGACAGCTTGGTGGTTATCCTATCATAGAAGCAGCAATAGTCTGTATGGCAGATGATGCCTTTTATGATGCTTTTCTCTTAATTGTTCGTTAAAAAACCAGCTTATGGCGCAAAAAAATGCATTTGGAACCGGATTTGCCTTGATCACTCTATTAGGGTTGGCCGTTCTATTTTATTTCTATACCACCGATTATTTCTCAAAAGCACATAACCCCAATCAAAATGTGATGATTAACCAGTCTTCAGGTGAGCTTGTGCTTCAAGTTTCCCAAGATGGGCATTATCGTGTTGATGGTTTGATTAATGGCTATCCTGTGGTGTTTATGTTAGATACGGGTGCGAGTGGGGTGGCGTTAAATGAAGCGCTTGCTAAAAAAATCGGTTTAGAGAAGGGCATGCGCGGCCAATCGTCAACCGCCAACGGCCTGACGCATAACTGGATCACCCATATTGATCTCTTAGATATGGGCGGTATTCAAGTGCGCGATGTTCGGGCATCGATTTTGCCGAATATGGATGATGAAGTACTTTTGGGGATGAATGTGCTTGGGCAACTTAATATCCAACAAAGTAACGGTGAGTTACGTCTTTCCCAGTAATAAAAAAATCCCTGCACCAGGCAGGGATTTTGGTCAATAAATAACGCCGCTATTAAGCGTGTGCTTGTTCAACGCGACTGATGACCTCGTCAGCGATAACCTCTTGAATGCCTTGATCAAGGTGGCTGGTAAAGCCAACGCATGAGCAGTTGATCTCGCCAAGGACATAGGTATCGTTACCATCAGCGTCCCAATCAAGCATGAAGTCTGCTGTCCAGATCAGCGGAATATCAAAGCCGCCAAGCTTATCGGAAATAATCGGCAGAGAATCGTTGAATAAGGTCATTAGATCAGCCCAGTCTTCGGGCTTATCGTAGGTGTATTTTGCACCGGAAAATAAGGTGGCGGAAAAAGCGTCTTCAGCATCAGCAGGCTTTTTATGAACCACAAAAATCGGCTGTTCACCAATGAGCAGGATGCGGATTTCGCCTTCCTTAATACGTGGCATAAAGCGCATGTCGACAAGCATCCCATTATCGCCAACGATATATTGCTCACAAAAAATCATGAACTCTTCTAGCGTTGGGTATTCAACATGATTGTCCACCGCCTCAGTGCATTTAAGTTTGGTGTCTAAAGGCAGACTATCACCAGGCTGGTAATCGACGCTTTCGCTGATCTGTACACGCCAAATACCTTCACCAGTCGAGCCGCGGTTTTGCTTAAGTACACGCTCGCCATGGGAAATACTTTGCGGGAAGATTTTTTTAAAATCTTCGATCGTGTAATACGCATAGGTATCTTCAGGAACAAGGTCGGTTTGTGCGAGTTTAACCAAGGCGTCTTTTGCGCCAAAATTAATCATCGCATCCGGGTGCGACATACCAACTAAGCCAGCATCAGATAGTCTGCGCAGGGTTTCAAAATAAATCTTTTCACCATGTTCAAGGTTGCCAGGATTGATGCGGCTGATATAACCATCGAAGCGATCATTACAGTAATCAAATATCTCCCCAGCCCACTGGTCACGAAAATACACAATTTCACACCCCCAGCCTTTTTGCTTGATCGCATCGAGGATAGGTAAGGTATCTTTGCGGTGGCCGTTAAACGTTTTGTCCGAGCCACCTTCGGCCTCAAAAATTACAATACTTTTTTTCATAAATAGGCAATCCTTATGTTGATAAATGAGTAACCCTCAATAGTCGATTGTAACAGAATTATTAAAAAACGGTATATTTATAACTCAATTTACACTCAGGATTTTGCCATGTTCTTGTTTCGAAATTATATCGTAAGTTGCCTTGATTGCGTTGTTTACCGCGTTATTTCATCGAGGCAGTATTTCGTAAATATTTTCCAGTGGTCGTCCCAAGCGTACGCCTAGGGGTGTAACGACAATCGGACGCTCAATCAATTCGGGATGTGCGGCTAATGTGGCGATAACTGCTTCATCGTCTTGGGCTGTGATGCCCAGCACTTTGGCATCTTTAGCGCGAATCAGCGATGATGCACCGCCGGGGACTTGTGCAGCAAGTGCACGCAGTGTTGGCTCGTCAGGTGCGTCTTGTAAGTATTCAAGAACAATGGGTGAAAAATCATGCTCTTGAAGGTAGGCGAGGGCAGCGCGCGATTTTGAGCAGCGCGGGTTGTGATAAATAGTAATACTCATAGTGACTCTTGTTACGTATCAATGATCAATCAGGTACAATAACAGCTTTGTGATTATGCCTAAAGGATCGATTATGACCGAAGCCGAGATCCGCGCCTTAGTAGCGGATAAACTCACTGCGACCGAAGCATTGATGCATCAGGAAATGCATGCTGAAGTGCCGTTGGCAGAATTGGTGATGGCGTATGCGATTGGTAATGGCGGCAAGCGTTTTCGCCCTTTGCTCACTTTGCTGGCTGCTGGCGTTTGTGGCTATCAAGGCGAGGATGATGTGCTCGCGGCGGCGTTTATTGAATTTATTCATAATGCAACGCTCCTACACGACGATGTGGTGGATGAATCTTCCATGCGGCGCGGGCAAGATTCAGCAAACATTGCCTTTGGCAATGCAGCGAGCGTCTTAGTTGGAGACTTTCTTTATACGCGTGCGTTTCAGTTGATGGTGCGTACTGGTGAATTTGCGATTTTAGACACTATGGCTGATGCCACCAACCAGATTGCTGCTGGTGAAGTGATGCAGTTATCTAATGTGCATGATCCGGATGTGGATGAGGCACGTTATTACCGGGTGATTGAGCTAAAAACGGCGGTATTATTTGCTGCAGCCTGTCAGGTGGCCGGACAAATCGCTCAAGAAGATAAGGTGCGTATTGAAGCGCTTGCTGACTATGGCCGTAAACTGGGTATGGCGTTCCAAATTATGGATGATTTGTTGGACTATACTGGCGAGGCGCAAGCGATTGGTAAATCGCTGGGTGATGACCTTGCTGAAGGTAAACCCACTTTACCGATTATTCGTGCACAAGCCCAATTGCCAGAAAGCGATCGTCTGCGTTTGCGTGAGATTATTGAGCAGGGCGAACGTGAGGCCATCGAAGAGGTGATTGGGATGATCGACCGAACCGATGCACTCAGCTATAGCAAGCAGGCGGCGCAACAATTAAGCGAGCAAGCGATCGCCTCCCTCGAGCCATTTGCCGATAGCGCGTATAAAGCCGCGCTGATTACCTTAGCCGAACAAGCAACCGCGCGCGCTTTTTAAGCGCATTTTTTCTATCGCATCAGGGGTTCGATCAGCTCTATGGTATGATGCGTTTTTTGGCTGTTATGGGCGATAAAATGCAATATTGGTTAATGAAATCTGAGCCGGATGAGTTTTCTTTTGACGACTTAGAAGCAAAAGGCAAAAAAGGCGAAATGTGGGACGGCGTGCGCAATTATCAGGCGCGTAATTTCATGCGCGACATGCGCGTGGGTGATCAAGTGTTCTTTTATCATTCCAACACAACGCCTCCAGGGATTGTCGGCATTGCTGAGATCGCGAAAATGGCTTACCCAGACCCTACCCAATTTGATCCAGAAGATGATCATTTTGATGCTAAATCAACAACAGATAACCCGCGTTGGGATGTGGTCGATGTGCGCTTTGTGCGTCGATTTGCACACAAATTACCGTTGAGCGATTTAAAAGATGATGCTGCGTTAGACGATATGTATCTCACGCGTAAGGGCAACCGCTTATCAGTTATGCCGGTTGAGAAAGATGAGTGGGAGCATATCTTGGATTTATCGGAACACGCTGATGGCTGAAGCAGTGGTTCGCTTGGATCACGTGCGTTTTCAGCGTGGCCAACGGGTGATTTTTGATGATGTGTCGCTAGAGATTCCTGCTGGGGAGATTGTCGCGATTATGGGGCCGAGCGGTACGGGTAAAACGACGATGCTCAAACTCATCACCGGCCAATTACGCCCACAAAGTGGTGAGGTTTATACCCTTGGCCAACCAGTACATCGCCTAAATGCTGCCAAGCTACGCGCGCTGCGAGAGGACGTAAGCATGCTTTTTCAAAGTGGTGCCTTGTTCACCGATATGAGCGTCGGCGATAATGTGGCGTTTGTTTTACGTGAAAAAACGCACTTAGATCCGGCGCTGATTGATGTGGTGGTGGATTTGAAATTACAACGCGTGGGGCTTCGAGGGGCGAAAAACCTGATGCCATCTGAGCTTTCCGGCGGTATGTCACGACGTGCGGCGCTCGCACGAGCGATTGTTCGTGATCCACGCTTGATGATTTACGATGAGCCGTTTACCGGACAAGACCCGATTACCTTAGGTATGCTCACGCGCTTGATCCGTGATCTGAACGATGGTTTAGGGATGACCAGTTTGGTGGTTTCGCATGATATTGCCGAGGTGGCGAGTATTGCCGATCGGATTATCTTGATCGCTAATCAGCGTGTGATTGCTTACGATACGCCACAGGCGTTATACGCGAGCGATGATCCACTCGTGCACCAGTTTATGCACGCAGAATCCGATGGGCCGGTGGCGTTTCATTATCCAGCTGAGGATTATGTTAGTGGCTTGCTCAAGGAAGACGTATGATTAAGTACCTCGAACGTATCGGTTCGGCGAGCCTTGATGCCCTACAAGGGCTAGGTGGCTATGTGCTGTTTGCTTTGCAGCTATTGCGCCATACACCGGTTATTTTGCGTAAACCCTTATTGATGGTGCGTGCGACTTATTTTTCTGGGGTACTGTCGCTACCGATTATTATCGTCGCTGGTTTTTTTGTCGGGATGGTGTTGGCGTTTCAAGGGTATTCGATTTTTGTGCGTTTTGGTGCTGAAGAATCGCTGAGCTTGATGGTTGATTACACCTTGCTGCGTGAATTGGGCGCGGTAGTCAGTGCGCTGCTCTTTGCTGGTCGGGCGGGTTCGGCGATTACGGCAGAAATTGGTTTGATGAAAACCACCGAGCAATTGGCGGCGATGGAGATGATGTCGATTGAGCCTTTAGCGCAGATTGGCGCACCGAGGTTTTGTGGTGCGTTACTGGCGATGCCGCTATTAGCGTTAGTGTTTTCAGCGGTGGCGATTTTCGGTGCGTATGTGGTTGGGGTGGTTAATTTAGGCGTAGATGCGGGCATTTTCTGGTCGCAAATGCAAACCACGGTTGACCTGCAACGCGATCTGGTTAATGGTTTGGTGATTAAGAGTGTGGTGTTTGGATTTTTGATCGCGAGTATCGCGGTCTTTCAAGGGTTTACTTGCCCACCAACCGCTGAAGGGATGGCTAATGCAACCACCAAAACGGTGGTGCTGGCTTCGTTGGCGGTGTTGGGCTTTGATTTTGTATTGACTGCTTTGATGTATGGGGGATAAACATGCAACATAACCGGTTATTAAGTGGCGTGGTGGGGCTATTTGTCGTGCTCGCGCTGGCGGCCACGGTATTTCTTGCCATGCGTGCCACGAATATGGGCGGTTTTAAAGCCGATGAAACGTACCGCCTTTATGCTTTGTTTAACGACATTAGCGGGTTAAACCGCAACGCATCGGTGACTTATGCTGGTGTGCAGATTGGTCAGGTGACGAAGATTAGTTTGGACCCAAAATCGATGAAAGCACGCGTCGATATGACCATTGATCAGCGCTATCAAGATTTTGACGAAACCACCAGTGCCGATATACTAACTGCTGGATTGCTCGGTGAGAAATACATTGGGCTGACTGGCGGTGGCGGTGCGTTTACGCTTGCTGATGGTGATCAGATTCCGCTAACCAGTTCATCGATGGTGATCGAGCGCTTGGTGCAACAATTTGTTACCGATATGAGCACGTCATCGTCGCAATAGAAGGAGAAAAAGATGAAAAAAGGATTATTAGGATGGTGCCTGGCGGCACTTTCAACACTCAGCTTTGCCGCGCCAAACGCGGATGATGCGAGCCGCTTGGTGCAACAGCAAGCTGATGTGGTGATGAGTACGCTGCAAAGCGATACCCAGCGGTTCGAGCAAAACCCAGAGGCGTTTTCGGCGCTGATTGGTAAAGAGGTTCTGCCGTATTTGGATTTTCAAACCATGTCGCGCATTGCCTTAGGGCGGTATTGGAATGATGCGAGTGATGCACAAAAAAATGCGTTTGCTGAAGCGTTTCGTGATTTGTTGGTACGCGTTTATTCACGCGGTTGGTCAAAATACGTCGATTCAACGGTCACTGTGTTAGGGCATTCTGGAATCGATAAATACGAGCGTACCGACGTGCGTTTACGGGTTAACCCAAGAAGTGGTAGTCCGGCAAATATTGTTTTTAGCCTGCGTTATCAAAACAACCAGTGGTTGATCTATGACGTGAGCTTTGAGAACGTTTCGATCGTTTTGAGCTACCGTAATGGCTTTGCCAGCGATATTGAAAAAATGGGCTTAGACGGGCTTATCAATAAAGTACGCAGCATGGATGGTAATGAGTAATCGTTGTCCGTTTGCTGCTTGGCAAGAACAGGTTTTGCACCTGCCTAGCGCGCTTAAGCTCGATGATTGCGAACGTATTCGCTGGTCTGGGGTGCTTTTTCCTGGCCAAGCAGTGCTGGTTGATGCAAGCGCTTTAGAAGCCGTCGACAGCATAGGGGTGGCGGCTTTATTGCGTTTACACGCGCTCGCTAAAGCGCAAAATGTGAATGTGACATGGCGTGGGATTGGTGAACAATTGCGCGCTTTAATACAAGTTTATGAATTAGATAATACGGAACTTTTTACATGCAAGAACAATTAATCAGCGAACGTATTCGTGAGGTTTTAAGCGATGCTGAGGTCGAGCTTAGCTCACCTGATGGGGTGCATTATTCGGCAACCGTTCGCTCGGCGCAGTTTGTGGGTATGAAACGTCTTGAGCAACACCGTGTGGTGATGAATGCGCTCAAAGATGTGTTGGGCAGCAACGAAGTACACGCATTGGCGTTGAAAACGGAGGCGAAATAATGGATCAATTGCGCATCGTTGGCGGGACGCCGTTGCATGGTGAAGTGACAATCAGTGGCGCAAAAAATGCGGTACTACCAATTTTAGCCGCAACATTACTCACTCGAGAACCAACGCAAATCGACAATGTGCCAAATCTGCGCGATGTGCGTACGTTTTTGCAAGTGCTCAATGCGATGGGTGCAAAAGCGGTTTATGAGCAGGGCAGCGTTAGTGTTGATGCGAGCGAGATTACCAATCCCGTCGCGCCGTATGAGCTGGTGAAAACGATGCGCGCGAGTGTGTTAGTGCTCGGGCCTTTATTGGCGCGCTTTGGTCAGGCGAAAGTGTCGCTGCCTGGCGGTTGTGCGATTGGTGCGCGACCGGTGGACCAGCATATTAAAGGCTTGCAGGCGATGGGCGCGGAGATTGATATTGTCGAAGGCTATATCGAAGCGCAAGCCTCGCGTTTACGCGGCACCCATTTTGTGATGGATGTGGTCACGGTTACTGGAACAGAAAACCTGATGATGGCGGCAACGTTGGCTGAAGGGACGACTGTGCTGGATAATGCAGCACGTGAGCCTGAGGTGAGCGATTTGGCGCACTGTTTGAACGCAATGGGCGCAAAAATCAGCGGCATCGGCACAGCCACACTGACCATTGAAGGTGTGGAAAAATTGCATGGCTGCACGTATGCCACCTTGCCGGATCGGATCGAAACCGGCACACATTTGATCGCCGCAGCGGCCACTGGTGGACAGGTTGTTGCGCGCCGCACGTCTCCTGATTTATTGGAAGCGGTGCTAGAGAAACTTGAGGCGGCCGGATCGTTAATTACCCGCGGTAAAGACTATATTGCGATTGATCAGCGCAATCGTCCGTTAAAAGCGGTGAGTATTCGTACTGCGCCATTTCCGGCATTTCCAACCGATATGCAGGCGCAATTTATGGCACTTAACTGCTTGGCTGAAGGCAGCGCGAGTATGGTCGAGACGATTTTTGAAAACCGCTTCATGCATGTACCGGAGCTCACGCGAATGGGCGCTGATATATTTATCGACGGGCATAACGCGACCACGCGTGGGGTTGCTAAGCTTACCGGAGCACCGGTGATGGCGACCGATTTGCGCGCATCTGCGAGTTTGGTGATCGCAGCGATGGCAGCAGAAGGTGAAAGCATTATCGATCGGATTTATCACCTGGATCGCGGTTATGACGGCATTGAACACAAACTCAACGCCTTGGGGGCAAACATTGAACGCATTAGCCAGCGCTAGTCGACAACACGACGGTATTGTGATTGCGCTGTCAAAAGGGCGCATTCTCAAACAGACGTTACCGCTGTTAAAAGCAGCAGGCATCGAGCCGGAAGCCGATTTTCACGACAGCCGTAAACTCATTTTTAACACCAATCAGCCAGATGTGCGTTTATTGGTCGTGCGTCCATCGGATGCGCCAACCTACGTTGAGTATGGTGCGGCAGATTTTGGTGTGGCTGGTAAAGATGTGCTGTTAGAAGCTTCGCCGCGCAATATTTTTGAGATGGTTGATTTACAAATCGCCAAATGCCGGTTGATGGTGGCAACCCGTGCTGATGCGCCACCATTGCCACATCAGCATGTGCGGGTGGCGAGTAAATATGTCGCTTCTGCGAAAGCGCATTTTGCCGCGCAAGGCCGACAGGCGGATATTATTAAACTCTATGGTGCGATGGAATTGGCGCCGTTGGTTAATTTGGCCGATTGTATCGTCGATTTGGTCGATACGGGGAATACCTTAAAAGCTAATGGCTTAGTGCCGATTGAGCATGTGCGCGATATCAGCTCACGACTAATCGTCAATAAAGCCGCGTATAAACTCAAACAAGCACAGCTCGCGCCCCTGATTAGCGCGATTGAGCAAGCAGCAAGGAGTCGGGCATGAAATTGTGTCGCTTAGACGGCAACGATCCACGTTTTGACGACGCGCTCAAAGCGCGTTTAACCCTTGATGCGCAAACCCAACAAAGCGTACGTGAAACAGTCGCGGATATTATTGCTGATGTGCGCACTCGTGGCGATGCAGCGTTGCTGCACTACAGCGAAACGCTTGATCATAGCCCAGCTAAACAGGTCAGCGATTTACGGATTAGCCAAGCCACGCTGGCGGCACACTGGGACGCTTTAGACTCAACCACCAAAGAAGCGCTACAAACTGCGCACGATCGGATTAAAGCCTATGGTGAGGCGCAAAAACTAACGTCTTGGTCATACACCGACGCCGATGGGAGCAAGTTTGGTCAACAGATTACAGCGCTCGATAGTGTCGGGCTTTATGTACCCGGCGGTAAGGCTTCTTATCCCTCATCTGTGTTGATGAATGCTGTGCCGGCGAAAGTGGCTGGTGTGGCGCGTTTAGTGATGGTGGTGCCATGCCCGCGA